>JBKPDM010000429.1:0-24877 GCA_046727895.1 Pseudomonadota bacterium
TTGCTCGATCGTCCTGATCACCTGGCTGAGGAACGCCGTCTGCCGCTCGGGATAGTTCTTGA
Organism: Pseudomonadota bacterium; assembly: GCA_046727895.1. GTDB lineage: Bacteria > Pseudomonadota > Alphaproteobacteria > Geminicoccales > Geminicoccaceae > DATAOG01. Next base: position 63 of record JBKPDM010000429.1, read on the forward strand.
GCTCGTGGAGGAAGCCGAGCCGGCCTTTGCTCCAGCGGAGCGCCTCTTCCAGGGTCGGCACCGCGACCCCGGCGAACTCGGGCGCAAACCAGGCCCCGGCATCCAGCCGCCTGACCTCATCGAGGGTGAGGTCGCTGACGCGCCCGCGACCGCCGGTGGTGCGGTCGACGCTCCGATCGTGCATCAGAACGAGGTGGCCGTCGCGGGTCATCCGCAGGTCGACTTCGGCGACGTCGGCGCCGGCCTCGAGCGCGGCCTCGAGCGCGGCGAGCGTGTTCTCGGGCGCCTTGGCCGAAAAGCCCCGATGGGCCGAAATCAACGGACGGCCTGCCGTCTTTGCGAACAACTGAACCGCCATGGAGCGCCTCCCCAGATTGATGGATCAAGCTTTGCCGAAGCCCGCAGCCAGGTATTCCTGCTTCAGGACCCGTTCGGCAATGAACAGAATGATCACGGTCGGCGCCAGCATCACCAGCGAGACGACCGCGCCGTAGGTCCAGATCGACGAGCGCCCGCCGAGGTAGGACCAAAGGAGGATTGGCAAGGTCTGAACGTCCGGCATGCCGACCACGAACGCTAGGAGAAACTCCTGCAGGCTGCCGATGAAGCTGAGCAGCGCGCCGGCGAGCAGGCCCGGCAGCACGAGCGGCACGAGGATGTGCCGGGTGAGCGACAGGGTTCCGGCCCCGAGATTGCGCGCCGCATCGATCACGTCCTGGGGCATGCTCTCGAAGGTCGCCGCGACGATGCGGATCATGAGCGGCAGCACCACCACCGTCTGCACCAGAACCACGCCGGCGATCGTCTGCGACAGGCCGAGGCGAATGAACAAGGAGCCGAGGCCGGTCGCGATCACCACCGAGGGCAGCATCAGAGGCGTCAGCACGAGCAGCTCGAGAACGCGGCGCAGGCGCAGCGGCCGGCGGCCGATCGCGTAACCGCTCGGCAGACCCAGGAGGGCGCACAAGACCGTGACCAGGCTCGCGATCACGAAGCTGCTCACGCAGGCATCGGTCAGCTCGGGCACCGAGAACAGCGCGCGCCAATTGGCGAGCGAGTAGCTCGGCGGCACGATATCGGGCGGGAACCAGCCCTCTTCCGGGTTGACCAGCGACCAGAGGATGGCGACGCCGATCGGGACGATGAACAGCGCGATCGCGCCCGCGAGCAGCAGGCCGGCGAGCAGCCAGCGCAGGCGTCCCTGGCGGAGGAACCAGAGGCCGCTCATCTCGCCTGACTCTCCCGGATGCGCTGGAGCATCCGATAGTACAGAAAGAGGACGATCGCCGTGGCGAGCGCCATCAGCATGCCGATCGCGGCGGCCACGCCCCAGTTCGCGCGCTGCAGAAACTCGACCGTCATCATCACCGAAATGGCCTGCGGGTAGACCGGTCCGATGATCGAGGGCACGGCATAGGTTCCGAAGGAGTCGATGAACACGATCAGCGCCGCGGCCGAGATGCCCGGCAGGGACAGCGGAAAGATCACCTTGAGGAACACCTGCCGGGGCCCGGCGCCCAGATTGCGCGCCGCGTCCACGATGTCCTGCGGGATCGAACCGATGACCGCCGAGACGATCAGCATGGTTATTGGCACGTTCTGCCACATCAGCACCAGAATGATGCCAAAGCCGCGCCGGTCGTTGATCAGCTCGGGCCAGCTCCAGCCGACATGGGCCGCGGTCCGCGCCCCGATGCCACCCGGCCCGATCATCGACGAGACCAAGAAGGCAGCGATCAGGCCTGGAACGACCAAGGGTATCTTGTACAGGACGCTGATCACGTAGCGACCGGGCAGGTCGATCAGCAGGACTGCGCTCAAAATGGTCGCGAAGAACAGGCTCAAAATAGTCGTCGAAATCGCAATATAGAAGCTGAAGAGCAGGCTGTCGCGCAGGATCGAATCAGTGAAGACTTCCCGGAAGAATTCGCCGGTCAAGCCCGGTGGCTGGCCGAGCGCGATCAGCCCGACGCTCGAAAGGGCCAGATTGGCGATCGGGATGGCGATCGCGGCAAAGAGGTAACCGCAGCCGGGCAAGAGCAGCAGAGACGTCACCAGCCATTCCCGGCTCGCTCTGAGCCCGCGCGCGCCGCCAGCGGTCGCTCGAGCGACGCCACTCGTGCGAAAGAAGCGCGACAGGCTGGCCTCGGCCATCTCAGCCGGCCCGCGGCGCCGCCTCGGCCTCGCGGATCAGCGCGGCCGCCTCCGGCAAGGTCACCGACACGCGATGGCCGACCGCCCAGCCGCCACGGCCCGGCGCGTGCACGCGCAGCAGCATGCCCTGCGGTTCGAGCTCGACCAGGTAGTCAGTGAGCGAGCCCATGTAGGCGGCGTGCCGGATGTGGCCCGAGAAGGTGAGCTCGCCGTCCGGCGCCGGATCGCCGAGACGAATATCTTCGGGACGAAGGCAGAAGGCGACCTGCTCGCCCCGGCACGCCGCCTCACCGACCGCGAGGCTGAGCGCGCCGAGCCGGGTCTCAACCGTGCAGCCGCTCTGCCCGACCGCGAGCACGCGGCCTTCGAGCAGATTGGCGATACCGAGGAATTCCGCGGTCAGGCGCGAGCGTGGGGTCCGGTACACCGCCTCAGGCGTGCCGACCTCGACGATCCGCCCGGCCGCCATCAGCGCGATCCGGTCCGAGAGCGCCAGCGCCTCGGCCTGATCGTGGGTGACGTAGATGGTGGTCACGCCGAGGCGCCGCTGGAGCGCGCTCAGATCGATCCGGAGCCGCTCGCGCAGCTTGGCGTCGAGGTTGCTGAGCGGCTCGTCGAGGAGGAGGACCTTGGGCCGGGTCACCAGGGCGCGGGCGAGCGCCACGCGCTGTTGCTGGCCGCCGGAGAGCTGCCGCGGATAGCGCTCGTCCAGTCCCTCGAGCTCGACCAGACGGAGAGCCTCGCTCACCCGCTCGGCGATCAGATCCCGCGACGCGCCACGCATCAGGAGGCCGAAGGCGACGTTCTTGCGCACGCTCATGTGCGGGAACAGCGCATAGCTCTGGAAGACCATGGCGGTCTCCCGACGATGAACCGGCAGATCGTGCACCGGTTCATCGTCGAGCAGAACCTCGCCCGCATCGGGCGCGATGAGGCCTGCGATCAGACGGAGCGTGGTCGACTTGCCGCAGCCCGAGGCCCCGAGCAGCGTGAGCAGCTCGCCGTCAAGAACCTCGAGGCTGAGATCCTCGACCGCGACGTGATCGGCGAACCGCTTGCTCAGGCCGCGGAGCTCGAGCCGCGACATTGGACTTGCTGCGCCCTGACCCCTACTGGGCGATGACCTCCTTGACGAAGATGTCGGACGCCTCGTCGGCGATCAGGCCATTGATCCGCGGCCTGGTCCGCTCATGATATTCCTTGTCCGGCAGGAGGAAGCTGGCGAGGCGGTCGGGAATCTTGCCGGCGGTCTGCAGATCGAGGCGCGCGGTGCGGCTGCCGGTCTCCTCCATCTTGGCGATCTGGACGTCGTCGCTCATCAGATAGTTGGCGAACAGCAACGCTCGGGGAAATTTGCCGGTAGAGGCGACCACGAACAGGCCATCGCCGTCGCCGACCTGGCCCGACTCGAGCAGGAACGGCCGCACCGTCTTCTGCACCAGGCCCTTGCTCGCGAGCGTGTACAGATCGTCCTCCCAGACGGTCGCGAACATGGCGACATTGTTGACCAGGGCCTTCAGCGAATCCTCGTTACCGTTGGTGAAGGTGATCACCGGCTTGCGCGCTTTGAAGTACGCGACCACGGCCGGCATGCAGCGCCCGGCGACCGCCGTCGCGTCGGCCTCCGAAAGGTCGAAGTTGTAGAGATCGTCCTTGCATTCGGGGGCGAGCGCCAGGAGGGCGCTCTCGATGAAGCCCGAGCCGCTGCCGCCCTCGGTGGGGTTGGTGATCGCGACCTTGGCATTGTGCTCCTTGGCGTCGTCGAACAGCTCGTCCAACGTCTGGGGGACGTGATCGACCAGCGACGAGTTGTAGGCGAGCACCGTCTGGTTACGGTGGAACGGCAGCACGGTGCCGCCGTGCGCGAAGCCGCGCGAGCGGCGCGCCGCCTCGGGGTCGAGGTCGCTCGCGTTGGGCAGCAGGTCGACCAGCGAGACGTTGGCGATGACGCCCGCCTCGGTCAGCGCCCGCATGTTGCCGTTGGGGCCGAAGAACAGGTCGGCGGGCGACTTCGAGCCCGCCTGCCTGGCGGCGATCAGCTGCTGGGTGGCGGCAGCGCCGTCGACGCAGACGTGCTTGACCGCGACCCCGGTATCCTTGGTGAACTCGGCCGCTTTCTTGGCGAGCGGCTCGCAGAGCGTGTCGGCGAAGTCATAGAAGACGAGCTCGCTGCCACCATTGGCTTGGATCGCGCCTTTGACCACTTCCTCGAAGTTGTCGCGCGACAGCTTCGTCATGTCGATGGTGGTTTCGAAGTTGAACTTGTCCGAACCGACCGGCTCGACCGCATGCGCGGGACATGCGGCGAGGAAAGCAAGGGCCGAAGACAACATCAGGCTCGACGCCAGGGTCTTAAGCATGGATTGCCTCCCTTCAGGCGATCGTTCCAGGATCCTGCGGGCTGCGGGATGGCCTCGGGCGACGCGCCGGCAACGAGGATGTCGCGGCCAAGCTTCTCAGTCCGGTGGCCTGGCTAGCAGCCGAGGGCGACAGGCTCGCGACAGTCGTCTGGGCGTCGCCAAGGTGCGGGATCGCCTTCGCTGCCGCTTCGGCTTCTTGCTGACCGAAGGCCACCATCGGCCGTCCCTTGCAGCCTCAGAGCCCGGAATTCCGGTCTGCGCGAAACGGGCTTCCGGGCGACGGCCTTTCCAAAAGGTCTCGCGCCCTTCGAAAATGCCACGAGCGCGACGCCTGCGCAACTCGCTCGCGCGGCTCCGCTCGCCTCCGGCGCGATTGCGTGGTGGCCACTCGCTCAGGAGATGACCCGGTTTCCGATCGTACCCTCGCTGTGGCCCGCTCGCACTCTTGGTGGTAGAGTGGAACCGCTGGTGCCTTTCGTCTTCGCTTGGCAGGCCTTCATGGAGCAGGCCGTCATCGAGATCGACACCGACCGCATCGACGATGCCGTTCTGGCGCTGCTCTATCTGGGGCTGCACGACGGGGCCCGGGCGTGGAAGTCGTTCGACTGGGACGCCATGGGCCGGCTGCACGCGAAAGGCCTCATCTCCAATCCCGCGAGCAAGGCGAAGTCGGTCGTCCTCTCCGAGGAGGGCCTGCGCCGCTCCGAGGCGCTGTTCCGCGACATGTTCGCGCGCAGGGATTCCTGAGCTCCGGACCGCGTGGGCTGTGCGCGCGGCGGCGCTCAGTGAACCGCCCCACACATGATCCGCTCCTCGGTCGCGTCCGCGGGCGTGAACTCCTCGAGGCCCGACCACGCCCGGCCGCGACGGCTGGCCGCCAATTGGCCCAAGGTCGGGCGTTCAGCCGCCGCTGCCGTAGTTCTTGACCAGGTAATCGACGATGGCGGCCGCATCGGTCGGCGCGATCGGCGCGCCAAAGACGTTGATCATCTTGTTGACCTCGGCCTGCCACATCTTGCGGTCCATGAACGGCGCATTGGTGCGAGGGTAGTCGAGGCTGTGACAGGCGGCGCAGTTGTTCTCGACCGCTTCGCGACCGGGAGCATCCTTGAGCGTCACCTCCTGCTCGTCGGCGTAGGCAGCGGCAGCGGCGAGCACGATCACGGCCGCGAGAACGGTGCTCTTCATCGTCCACCTCGCCATCAGACGGCGCTGATCATCAGCGGGCGCACGACATTGTTGTGATAGCCCGCCGGGTTGAAGATGAGGTTCGCGGCCTGGGTCTGCCCGATGACGTTGCTCGCCTTCGCCATGATCGTGTACTTGCCTGGGGTTCGCGGTGTGAAGGCGTAGGTCCAGCTGCGAAAGGCGAAGCGCCCGAGGTCCGGCCCGAGGTTTGCCGCCTGCCAGACATTGGAGTTATTGACCGATACCTCGACGCGGCTTAGCCCGTAGCCGCCGTCCCACGCGACGCCGCTGATCTCCACCGGTTGGCCGACCTGGACCCGCTGGTCGTTGGCGGGCGAGGCGATGACCGAGTTCACCACCATGTCGGTGATGGGCTCGTTCGCAGCGGTCATCTGGCTCAGGAAATGCTGCACCACCGGAAATTTCCCGGTCGGGATCCGGTAGGCGGTCTTCACCCAGAAGCCGTCAAACGGTTTCGCCACCGCATCGATCGTGACGAGGTGCTTCATCCAGTATGTCGCGGTCCAGCCGGGAACGATCAGCCGCGCCGGGAAGCCGTTGAAATGCGGCAGCGGCTCCCCGTTCATCTGATGCGCGATGATCGTGTTTTCGTCGAGCGCCTTCCACAGCGGAATGCTCTTGACGAAATCGGGCGTCTTCTCGCTGACCGGGCCATCCGCGCCATTGACGACGATCTCGACCGCCTCCTTGCGCAACCCGGCCTTCGCGAGCACGTCCTTGAGCCGCACGCCGCGCCAGACCGCGTTGCCCATCGCGCCGAGGCCCCACTCGACCCCAGGCACATGCGGTTGCGAGAAGCCCCGCCGATTGCCGGAGCACTGGCAGACAGCAGTGATCTCGACCTGCTCGAAGCCTGTCTGCAGCTCCGGCAGAGTCAGTTCATACGGGGTCGCCGCCGCTTCGCCGCCGACCTGCAGGCGCCAGCTCTTCGGGTCGATCTCCTCGGGGATCGCCGCGAGGTGATAGCGGACGAAAAAGGCGTTATTGGGTGTGATGGCGCTCTTGAAGTACGAAAGCGGCGTCTCGTAATTGGGCGGCCGGTAGGTGAGCTTGATCAGCGGCTTTTTCCCCGGCAGGGCTTCGAGGATCGCCGTGTCATAAACCCCTGCCGGCAGGCCCGACGCCAGCGCCGGCCGCTGCTGCGCCAGTGCCCAGCGCGGAATCAGCCCCGACCCGGCGAGCGCCACTGCGCTGCCCATCCCGGCGAGAACCCGGCGCCGATCGAACATGCATCCCTCCGCGCGATGAGGCCCGATCATCCTACCTGTCGAGACGCCTCCGATCAACGAAAGGGATGGACCGATGACCGTGCGTTTCGTGGTCCCGCGCCAAGCGCGCTCGCTTCGAGCGTCCTGTGCGGCGCCGCCCCGTGCGACGGGCCCGAGAGGGCCACGCGCCCTGGCTCCAGCATACAGCGGCCGGGTCACCCCGGCCGAGGATCTATTTCCGCTTCGGCTTCTTCGTGCGGAGCGCCGCGGCGTAGGCCTCGCGCGCCCAGGCGCAGAGGACCTCGGGGTCGTCGAAGCCCTCGGGCGGCGCCTCGCAATAGGGCATGCGGATCGACCTGCCCTTGTCGGTGTAGGTGAACGGCTCGAGCCCCGCCGCCTCGTAAGCCGCACGGTTGCCGTCGTCGACCTTGAGGTAGAGCTGGTCGTAGGCGATCAGGGCGAACATCAAGCCATGCAGATAGATGCCGTGACCGCCGAACATGCGCCTTGCGCTGACCGGGCCGAGCGCCTGCAGGCTCTCGACCACGAAACGGGCGAACTCGCTGCTCCCGGCCGTCATCCCAACTCTCCCCACGTCCGCGGGCGGGTTCTCCGTCAGCGCGGCGCGCGCCCTCGCAGATGCCCTTGCGGCGAAAGCGCCTTTGTCGCGCGTCCCGGACAGGATATGGAGAGGCGTCGGAGCTGAAAACGCCTTCGGGAGGGTGGATTCGTGGCAGTCATCGGCTTTCTGATCATCGGCCTGCTGGCCGGCTGGCTTGCGGGCAACATCATGAAGGGCCGCGGCTTCGGCCTGATCGGCAATCTCGTGGTCGGCGTGGTCGGGGCGCTGATCGGCGGCTTCCTGTTCCGCCTGATCGGGCTCGCGTCGACCAACGTCATCGGCTCGCTGATCACGGCCGTGGTGGGCGCGGTGGTGTTGTTGGCGATCGTCGGCTTCCTGAAGAAGGCCTGAGCCGGCGCCCGTTCAGCCCGTCCGGATCGTGCCGTACCAGGCGGAGCGAACGAAGCGCGCCTTCAGAGCTGGTCGACGAGCTGGCGGACGCGGGCGAGCACCTGCTCGAACATCGCGGGCGTCAGCCGGTTGGTGTTCAGATTGTAGCGTGAGCAGTGGTAGCAGGGTGCGAGGATCGGGCCGCCCTCGGCTCTATAGATGACGCCGTGCCGGAACGGATAGTGACGCGCGGCGAGGCCGAGCGCGCGCAGCACCGAGCCGTGGGCTATGCCGCCGAGCGGCAGCACGACGCGGGGCGCGGGCTTCGTGCGCAGCTCGCCCTCGAGAAACGGTCGGCAACTGTTGACCTCAGCGCCGAGCGGGCGGTTCTCGGGCGGCACACAGCGGACCGCGTTGGTGATCCGGCAGTCGAGCAGCTCGAGACCGTCATCGGGCGCCGCCCGGTAGTGACCGCGGGCGAAGCCGAAGCGGAGCAGGGTCGGGTAGAGCAGCCGGCCGGCGTGGTCGCCGGTGAAGAGCCGCCCGGTCCGGTTGGCGCCGCGCAGGCCTGGTGCCAGCCCCACGATCAGGAGGCGCGCCTGCGGGTCGCCGAACGAGGCGACCGGGGCGTTGTGCCACTCGGCAAATGCCGCGCGGTTGGCGCGGCGAAAGTCGGCCAGGCGCGGGCAGCGTGAACAGTCGGCCGGCGGCGCGGGGCGCACGGAGCCTGGGGCGCCGCCGGCAAGACTGCTGAGGCCGGGCTAGGCCGGTTGGTAGAAGCGTCCCGAGCGCGGGCCTGTGCGCTGCGGGGAATCGTCCTCGTCGTCCTCTTCGTCGTCATCGTCGACCGCGACCGCCGCGCGATGCTCACGGGCGATGTACGACGACAGCTCGTGCAGCTCGAGGAAGGTGTCGGCCTGCCGGCGCAGCTCGTCCGCGATCATCGGCGGCTGCGTGCGGATCGTGCTGCACACGGTCACGCGCAGGCCCTTGCGCTGCAGCGCCTCGGTCAGACGGCGGAAGTCGCCATCGCCCGAGAACAGCACCAGGTGGTCGAGGTACTGGGCCATCTCCATGGCGTCGACCGCCAGCTCGATGTCCATGTTGCCTTTGAACTTGCGCCGCCCGGAGGCATCGGTGAACTCCTTGAGCGGCTTGGTGACCACGGTGTAGCCGTTGTAATCCAGCCAGTCGACCAGCGGCCGGATCGGCGAATACTCCTGATCGTCGAGTAACGCCGTGTAGTAACAGGCGCGAACCAGCCGCCCGCACTGCGAGAAGCTGTCGAGCAGGAGGCGGTAGTCGATGTCGAAGCCGAGTGCCCGTGCCGCCTGATACAGGTTCGCTCCGTCGATCATCAGAGCGAAACGGTCCTCTTCGTGGAGAATATCCTCGATGACCGGGCAATTCATAAGTTGGAACCTCCGATGGTTAATCGGCTCATAGGGCATACATATGAGCCTCGCCCCTCAAGCCGCCCTCACCTGGCGCGATGCCAGTCGGCTGGAGTCGAATCAACATGCTCCTTCTTGGTCTCGGTGGCAACCTGCCAAGCGCAAGATTCGGTGCCCCACGGGCCACCCTTGAGGCTGCGCTCGGCGCGCTCGCGGCGTCCGGTGTGCGCATTTGTCGCCGCTCGCGCTGGTACCGCAGCGCGCCGCTGCCGGACGACGGCCAGCCCTGGTACGTCAACGGGGTCGCCCGGATCGAGACCACGCTCTCGCCGGTGGACCTGCTGGCGCTGCTGCTCGAGACCGAGCGGCGCTTCGGCCGGATCCGCACGCGGCGCTGGGCGCCCCGGGTCCTCGACCTCGACCTGCTCGCCTATGGCGAGTATCACAACTGGTCGGCGACGAGCCGGACCGAGCCGCCCGTGGTGCCGCATCCGCACCTGCACGAGCGCGCCTTCGTTCTGATCCCGCTCGCCGAAATCGCGCCCGGTTGGCGGCATCCCGTCCTCGGCCGCACGGTCGAGGAGCTGCTGGCGGCGCTGCCACCCGGGCAAATTGTCGCAGATCTCGAGCCCGCGGGCGAAGAAACCGCACCCGGTTCGGTTGCAGGACCGCCAGCCGTACGCTAAGTAACTGTCAAATCGTCGAATTGCTGGTGGAGAGATCATCCATGGCGCGGATCACCGTTGAAGACTGTGTGACCAAGGTCCCCAACCGCTTCGAGCTGGTCATGCTCGCGGCGCAGCGCGCGCGCGACATCTCGGCGGGGGCACCCCTTACCCTGGAGCGCGACAACGACAAGAATCCGGTCGTCGCTCTGCGCGAGATCGCCGATGATACGGTCGAGCTCGATCACCTGCGCTACGAGCTGATTCACGGGCTGCGCCGGCACGTCGAGATCGAGGATCAGCCGGACGACCTGATGATGGCCTACCAGGACCAGCTGCTGGCCTCGGGCGAAACCCTGCCGAGGGCGCTCGACCCCGACGAGATTGACGATCTGGCCGATGGGCCGCAGCCGGCGGTGGAGGACGAGGATCCGCTGTTCGAGTGACCGGCGACGGCGGTTCGGGGCGCGATGATGGAGCCGATACCGCTACTGGCTGAGGCGACAACGGAGGTGGCGCGCGAGGCGCGCGCGCCGCCGCGGCGACCGGTGATGCGTCAGTACGAGCTGGTCGAACGCGTCAAGGCCTACGATCCGACCGCCGACGAGGAGCTGCTCAACCGCGCCTACGTCTACGCCATGAAGGCGCACGGCCCGCAGCTGCGCGCCTCGGGCGATCCCTATTTCTCCCATCCGGTCGAGGTCGCGGGTATCCTCGCCGGCTGGAAACTGGACAGCGCCTCGATCGCCACCGGACTGCTGCACGATACGGTCGAAGACACCGGCGTCACGATCGACGAGCTCGAGGGCCTGTTCGGGGCCGAGGTCGCCCGTCTGGTCGACGGCGCCACCAAGCTGAACAAGCTCGAGCTGCAGTCCTCGCATACCGAGCAGGCGGAGAACTTCCGCAAGCTCCTGCTGGCCATGTCGGAGGACATCCGGGTGCTGCTGGTCAAGCTGGCCGACCGGCTGCACAACATGCGCACCCTGCATTTCATCCCCAACCCCGAGAAGCGGCGGCGGATCGCCAGCGAGACGGTCGAGATCTACGCGCCGCTGGCCGAGCGGATCGGCATGCAGGCGCTCAAGGACGAGCTCGAGGATCTGACCTTCGCCGCGCTCTGGCCCGACGCCCGCGAGTCGGTGCTGAAGCGGCTCGCCCAGCTGCGCAAGCATGACAGCAACCTGATCGAGCGGATCGTCGACGAGCTCAGGCAGACCCTGCACGACGCCGGGCTCGAGGTCGAGATCTACGGCCGCGAGAAGACGCCGTTCTCAATCTGGCGCAAGATGAAGCGCAAGAACATCAGCTTCGAGCAGCTCTCCGACATCATGGCGTTTCGGATCACGGTCGACAGCGTGCCCAACTGCTACGCGGCGCTCGGCGTGATCCATGGCCGCTACGCCATGGTGCCCGAGCGTTTCAAGGACTTCATCAGTACGCCCAAGCCGAATGCCTACCGCTCGCTGCACACGACCATCTTCGGGCCGGAGCGGCGGCGCATCGAGCTGCAGATCCGGACCCGGGAGATGCATGAGATCGCCGAGATGGGCGTCGCGGCGCACTGGGCCTACAAGCAGGAGCGGCGGCTGACCGATGGCCGCCAGTACCGCTGGGTCCGGGGCCTCCTCGAGATCCTCGAGCACGCATCGGGGCCGGAGGAGTTCCTCGAGCACACCAAGCTCGAGATGTTCCAGGACCAGGTGTTCTGCTTCACGCCGCGCGGCGATCTGATCTCGCTGCCGCAGGGCGCGACGCCGGTCGATTTCGCCTACGCCGTCCACTCCGAGGTCGGCGACACCTGCATCGGCGCCAAGGTGAACGGGCGCCTCGTGCCTTTGCGGACCCGGCTGAATCACGGCGATCAGGTCGAGATCATCACCAGCCGGGGCGCCGCGCCCTCGCGCGCCTGGGAACGCTTCGTCGTCACCGGCAAGGCGCGCTCGCGCATCCGGCGCTTCTTGCGCAGCCGCCAGCGGAGCGAATACGTCGCGCGCGGCCGCGAGCTGATGCAGCGGGCGGCACAGAAAGAGCGGATCGCGGTCGGCGAAAAGCGGCTCGAGACGGTGCTCGACGGGTTTCCCCAGAAGTCGGTCGACGATCTTCTGGCGGCGATCGGCGAGGGCTCGCTCAATCCGCGCCTCGTGCTCGAGGCGCTGCGCCGCGGTCAGGAGCCGGCCGCAGCGAGCGAGGCCGCAGCCGAGGACAAGATCGTGCCGCTGCGCCGCCCGCGGCCGACGTCCGCCCCGGACGGCCGCGAGAGCCGCATCACCGGATTACTGCCGGGCATGGCGCTGAACTTCGCCGGCTGCTGTCACCCGATCCCGGGCGATGCCATCGTCGGCGTGGTGCGCACCGGGCGCGGCGTCGCCATCCATCGCAGCGACTGCCCGACGCTGGTCGGCAAGACCGGCGATGCCAACCGCTGGCTGGATCTCGGCTGGAATCCGGACGCCGAGGGCATCAAGGCGATCGCGCGCCTGCGCCTGATGAGCACCAACCAGCCCGGCAGCCTGGGCTCGCTCAGCACCGTGATCGGCAAGCAGGGCGGCAACATCACCGACGTCCGTTTCGGGGCCAGATCGCCCGACCTCTACGAGATCATTCTCAACATCGAGGTCGACGATCGCGACCACCTCGAGCGGATCGTGGCGAGCCTGCGCGCGACGCCGGTCGTGACCTATGTCGAGCGGGCGCAAGGGTGAGCGCGCCGGCCCCACTCGCCGAGGAGGCGGTCATCGAGCTGTTTCGGGACTGCGGCGCCCTGTTGGAGGGTCACTTCCTGCTGTCGTCGGGACTGCACAGTCCCTACTACCTGCAGTGTGCGCGGGTCCTGATGGAGCCCAGGCGGGCCGAGCGCCTGTGTATTGCTCTGAAGGCCAGGTTGCAGCGGCAGCTGGACGGGCTCGCATTCGAGACGGTCGTGGCGCCAGCGCTCGGCGGGATCGTGCTCGGCTACGAACTCGCCCGTCAGTTCGGAGTACCGTCGCTGTTCGTCGAGCGCAGCGAGGGGCGGTTCGCGCTCAGGCGCGGTTTCACACTCGAGCCGGGGAGCCGGGTGCTGGTCGCCGAAGACGTGGTCACCACCGGCCTTTCGACGCGCGAATGCATTGCCTGCCTCGAGGCGGAAGGCGGGCAAGTGGTCGCCGCCGCCTGTCTGATCGATCGGAGCGGTGGTGCCGCGCGGCTTGGGGTTCCTCTGGTCGCCCTGGCCGAGCTCGAGCTGCCGGTCTATCCGGCGGAGCGTCTGCCGCCGGAGCTCGCCGCGCAGCCGGTGAGCACGCCCGGCAGCCGACCCCGCCCGTCGCCGACGGGGCCGCCGACCAGGCCGGCCGCGCCGCCATAATGCCTCCTTAACAGGCATCAGCGATAACGGGGCACTGTGTTTCGCCGTCGACATCCGATCCCTCTGGGCCAGCGGCTGCGCCGTTGGCTCTGGCCGCATATCGGTTGGCGCCGCCTCGGCTTCTACCTGGTCAAGCGGGTGACCCGCCTGCCCGGGTCGCCGCACAGCATTGCCGCGGGCTTCGCCTGCGGCACGGCGATCTCGTTCACGCCGTTCATGGGGCTCCACACGGTGCTGAGCGTTCTGCTGTCGTTCCTGGTGCGTGGCAACTACCTGGCCGCCATCATCGGGACCCTGGTCGGCAATCCCTGGACCTTCCCCTTCATCTGGCTGGCCGCCTACCACCTAGGCCACTTCCTGCTCGGCACCCCGGCGCTGCCGACGCTCCCGCCCGAGGAGCCGCACCTGACGAGGCTGGTCGAGGATCTTCAGGCCCTGTTCTGGCCGCTGACCGTGGGCGCAATCCCGCTCGGCATCATCGCCGGGCTGGCCACCTACTTCCCGGTGCTGCGGCTGGTCGCGGCGTACCAGGAGGCGCGCCGCAAACGGCGCGCGCGGCGTCACGCCGAGCGCCGTGGCAAGGCTGGCCTCCGGACCCCGGGCGCGTCACCGGCATCACCCGACGCCGGCGTGCCTTGATCGGCCTCTGGCCAGAGCACTGCGTTTCCACCTATACCTGGCCCCGTCGCTCCACTTTCCAAATACGGCCGATGATCCCATATCACCGATCGGATCTTCGCGGGCGCGAGCGGGCGCGAGCGGCGGACAAGATCTCGAGGCGGAGCCCATGATCCTTGGCGTGGGCACCGATCTGATCGACATTCGCCGGATCGAGCGGACACTCGATCGATTTGGCGAGCGGTTTCTCGAACGGGTCTTCACCGCCGCAGAGCGGGCGCGGGCCGAGGCGCGGTATGATCGTGCCGCGGCCTACGCCAAGCGCTATGCCGCCAAGGAAGCATGCGCCAAAGCGCTCGGCACCGGTTTTCGCCAGGGCGTGTATTGGCGGGACATCGGTGTGCTCAATCGGCCCTCCGGCCAGCCGATCCTGCGGCTGACCGGCGGGGCGGCGGCGCGCCTCGCCGCCCTGACGCCGGTGGGCATGCGGCCGCAGATCGATCTCAGCCTGAGCGACGAGCCGCCGTTCGGGCAGGCCGTGGTGATCATCACGGCGGTGCTTGCTGGGCGGGTCGCGGAGGAGGCGGGGCGCTGACCGCCGCACAGATGACCTGGGCTTCACTTTACGGGGCGGGACCCGTTGGTTACAGTCCGGTGATGGAGGAGTTCGGTTTTGCTTTCCCGGGGGCGAAGTGGTGCTTCGACGATGATCGCGGCCGCCGGCGAACGGTGGCGGCGGATCGCTCAGCGGTGAGGATGCGCGAGTGTCAGCTGTGAAAAAACAAGCGGTGATTGTGCGCAGCCGTTCCAAGAGCGCTTGGGAGACGGCACGCACGCTGGTCTATGCCGTCGCGATCGCGCTGGCCGTGCGCACGTTTTTGTTCGAGCCGTTCAACATCCCCTCCGGCTCGATGAAGCCGACGCTGCTGGTCGGCGACTACCTGTTCGTGTCCAAGTTCGCCTATGGCTACAGCAAGCATTCACTGCCGTTCAGCCTGCCGCTGTTCGAGGGCCGGATATTCGAGCGGATGCCCCAGCGCGGCGATGTCGCCGTGTTCAAGCTGCCCTCGGACAATCGCACCGACTACATCAAGCGGATCATCGGCCTGCCGGGTGACAAGATCCAGGTCAAGGACGACATTCTGTACGTCAATGGCGAGCCGGCGAAACGGGTTCGGCTCGAGGACTTCTACGACGACGACGGCACCGGCGGTGGTCCGGTGGTCCGCTACCAGGAGACCTTGCCGGAGGGCGGCCCGAGCTACACGGTGCTCGACATCATGACCCATGGCTCGCTCGACAATACCCGAGTGTACACGGTGCCCGAGGGCCACGTGTTCGCCATGGGCGACAATCGCGACAATTCGCTCGACAGTCGGGTCGACAATGTCGGCTTCATCCCGATCGAAAACCTGATCGGCCGCGCCGAGATCATCTTTTTCTCGACCAACGGCAGTGCGCGGCTGTGGGAGATCTGGAACTGGCCGGCGACGATCCGCTTTCGCCGGATCTTCCGGTTGATCGAGTGAACGGCGCGACGACGACCACCAGCGGCGAGGCGCCTGCGGCCGAGCTCGAACAGAAGATCGGCTATCAATTTGGCGATCCCGCGTTGCTGCGGGAAGCGCTGACCCACAGCAGCAGGACGGCCGGCGGCGCCCGGCGTGCCAGGCTCAACAACGAACGCCTCGAATTCCTGGGTGACCGGGTTCTCGGCCTGGCGGTCGCGGACCTCCTGTTCAGGCGCTTCCCGCGCGAGAGCGAGGGCGCGCTCTCGAAGCGGCATGCTGCCCTGGTGCGTGGCGAGACCCTGGCCGAGATCGCCGCCGGGCTGGACCTCGGCCGATGGCTCGTGCTCGGGCGGAGCGAGGACGAAGCCGGCGGGCGCGCCAAGCCGGCGACCCTCGCCAATGGCCTCGAAGCGCTGATCGGCGCCCTCTTTCGCGACGGTGGTCTGGCCGCGGCCGAGGCCTTCATCCGGCGCCACTGGCTCGGCCGGCTGCGGGCGATGCAGGTGCCGCCGGGCGATGCCAAGACGACGCTGCAGGAGTGGGCGCAAGGGCGCGGCCTGGCGCTGCCCCACTACCGGGTGGTCGAGACCAGCGGACCGGCGCACGCGCCACGCTTCGACGTCGTGGTCAGTGTCGCCGATCTCCCGCCGGCGCGGGCGACCGGCAGCTCGAAGCGGGCGGCCGAGCAGGCTGCGGCCGAACGGCTGCTGAGCCAGCTGGCCGAGAAGCTGGAGCCAGCCGATGGCTGAGATCGATGCCTGAGGCCGGAGGCGGGCGCACGCGCTGCGGCTTCATCGCGATCCTGGGCGCCCCGAACGTCGGCAAGTCGACCCTGCTCAACCGGCTGGTCGGCACCAAGGTGTCGATCGTCACCGCCAAGGTGCAGACGACGCGCCGGCGCATCCTCGGCATCACGATCAGAGGCGCTGCGCAGCTCGTGTTCGTCGACACCCCCGGCATCTTCACGCCGCGGCCGGGGCGCCCGCTCGAGCAGGCCCTGGTGCGAGCCGCGTGGCGCGGCGTCGAAGACGCGGACCGGCGCCTCCTCATGGTCGACGCCAAGCGGGGCATCGATCGGGACACCGGCTCGATTCTCGAGGGCATGCGCGAGCGGCGCCTCGAGCGCTCGACCCTGGCGATCAACAAGGTCGACCTGGTGGCGCCGCCCGTGACCTTGCCGCTGATCCGGGAATTCGATCGGACCGGCCTGTTCGAGCGCGTGTTCATCATTTCGGCGCTGACCGGGGACGGCTGCGAGGATCTTTTGAACGGGCTGCTCGAAACGCTGCCCGAGGGGCCCTGGCTGTTCCCGGAAGACCAGCTTTCGGACCTCTCGCAGCGGGCGATGGCGGCCGAGATCACACGCGAGAAGCTGTTCCAGCAGCTGCATCAGGAGCTGCCCTACAGCCTGACGGTCGAGACCGAGAACTGGGCCGCCGCGGCGGATGGCGCGGAGATCCGGATCGACCAGACGATCTACGTCCAGCGTCCCAGTCAGAAGGCGATCGTGCTCGGCAAGGGCGGCCGGCAGATCAAGGCGGTTGGCGAAGCGGCGCGGCGCGATCTCGAGGAAATCCTGGACACCCGGGTGCATCTGTTCTTGTTCGTCAAGGTGCGCGAGCGCTGGACCGAAGATCCGGAACGCTATCAGGAGCTCGGCATCGAGTTCCCGGGCTGAGAGCCATGGCAAAGCGGGTCCGGTCGGTTGCTCCCTCTCGCGGCTAGCGGGCCATGTGGTGGCAGGACGAGGCCGTGGTGCTGACGGCGCGCCGCCACGGCGAGAGCTCGGCCGTGGTCAGCCTGTTCACGCCGGACCACGGCCGCCACGCCGGGCTGGTGCGCGGCGGCGCGAGCCGGCGGGCGCGGCCGGTCTTCGAGCCCGGCAACCGGCTGCGCGTCACCTGGCGTGCCCGTCTGCCCGAGCAGCTCGGCAGCTTCAGCGCCGAGCTGCAGACGGCAGTCGCGGCGCAGCTGCTCGACGATCCCGACCGGCTGGCCGGCCTTGGCGCGGCCTGCGCGCTGCTCCAGACGACGTTGCCGGAGCGCGATCCGCACCCGTTATTATACAATTGGCTGATAGAACTAATTGATGTTTTACTTCAGCATCCGGAGTGGCCGGAGACCTACGTCCGCTTCGAGCTCGCCCTGCTCGCCGAGCTTGGCTTTGGTCTCGACCTCACGGCCTGCGCCGTGACCGGCGCGCGCGCCGATCTGGCCTACGTCTCGCCCAGGTCGGGTCGCGCGGTCAGTCGTGAGGGCGCCGGTATCTACGCCGAGCGGCTGCTGCCTCTGCCCGGCTTCCTGGTGCGCGAGGAGCCGGCCGACCCGGCTGCGGTCGAGGCCGGGCTCCGCCTGACCGGCGCGTTCTTGCGCCGGCACCTGTTCGATGCTAGCGAGCGGCCCATGCCGAGCGCGCGCGAGCGGCTGGTCCGCCGGCTCGCCCGTGCCGCCGCCGGCCCACCAAGTGCGTGAGGCTTCATGTCGTCCCAGCCCGCACCCGCCGGCTCGATCGAGCCGATCCCGTTCGCCGACGCGCTGAGCAGGCGTTACCTCGCCTACGCGCTCTCGACCATCACGGCACGCTCGCTGCCGGATGTGCGCGACGGGCTGAAGCCGGTCCAGCGGCGCGTCCTCTACGCCATGCTCAAGCTGCGCCTCGACCCGGACAGCGGCTACAAGAAGTGCGCCCGCGTGGTCGGCGACGTGATCGGCAAGTACCACCCCCACGGCGAGGTCGCGATCTACGACGCCATGGTGCGCCTTGCGCAGGAGTTCGCCCAGCGCTACCCGCTGGTCGACGGCCAGGGCAACTTCGGCAACATCGACGGCGATAACGCCGCCGCCATGCGCTACACCGAGGCCCGCCTGACCGAGGTTGCACGGGCGCTGCTCGACGGCATCGATCAGGACACGGTCGACTTCCGCCCGACCTACGACGGCGGCGACGAGGAGCCGGTGGTCCTGCCGGCGGCCTTCCCCAATCTGCTCGCCAACGGCACCAGCGGCATCGCGGTCGGCATGGCGACCAGCGTGCCGCCCCACAACGCGGGCGAGCTCTGCCAGGCGCTCTGCCGCCTGATCGACCAGCCCGACGCCTCGACTGAGGCCCTGCTCGAGGAGGTGCGAGGGCCGGATCTGCCGACCGGCGGCGTGCTGGTCGAGCCCTGGGAGAGCGTCGTTCAGACCTATTGCACCGGCCGCGGCAGCCTGCGCCTGCGCGCCCGCTGGCAGAGGGAGGAGCTCGGTCACGGCCAGTACCAGGTCGTGGTGACCGAGATGCCCTATCAGGTGCCGAAGGCGCGTCTGATCGAGCGGATCGCCGAGCTGCTCGCGGCCCGCAAGCTGTCGCTCCTGGCCGATCTGCGCGACGAGTCAACCGACGAGGTCCGGCTCGTTCTGGTGCCGCGCGCACGCACCGTACCGACCGAGCTGCTGATGGAGCAGCTGTTCCGCCAGACCGAGCTGGAGGTCCGCCTCGCGCTTAATATGAACGTCCTCGATGCCGAGGGCGTGCCCCGGGTCATGGGCCTCAAACAGGTTCTTGAGGCATTTCTCGACCATCGCATGATCGTGCTGATCCGGCGCTCGCGCCACCGGCTCGGCAAGATCGAGGACCGGCTCGAGGTCGTGGCCGCGTATCAGGTCGCCTATCTCAATCTCGACGAGGTGATCCGGATCATCCGCGAGGAGGACGAGCCGAAGGTCGAGCTGATGCGCGCCTTCGAGCTCTCGGAGCGACAGGCCGAGGCGATCTTGAACATGCGCCTGCGCAATCTGCGCAAGCTCGAGGAGCAGGCGCTGATCAAGGAGCAGCGGGGTCTCAAGGGCGAGCGGCGCGAGCTGAAGGAGCTGCTCGGCGATGAGACCAGGCGCCGGGCGAAGCTTAAGGAGGAGCTGGAGGAGACCGCGGCGAGGTTCGGCGATGGCCCGCTCGGGCGGCGGCGGACGACCTTGGGCGACGTGCCCGCGGTCGAAGCCGAAGCGCTGGAGGAGCCGGTCGAGCGCCTGCCGGTGACGGTCGTCTGTTCGCGTCAGGGCTGGATCCGCGTGCTGCGCGGCCACCTCGAGGACGAGGCCGAGCTGAAGTACAAGGAGGGCGACGGGGCGCAATTCGTCCTCAGGGCGGAGAGCACCGACAAGCTGCTCCTGATCAGCAGCGACGGCCGCGGCTATCTGCTGCCGGTCGATCGCCTGCCCGGCGGCCGCGGCCAGGGCGAGCCCCTGCGGCTACAGATCGACCTCGCGCGCGGCGCCGAGCCGGTGCTGCTGACCGTCCACCGCCCCGAGGGCAAGGTGCTCCTCGCCTCGAGCCGCGCGCGCGGCTTCGTCGCCGAGGCGCAGGCGATCGGCGCCCAGACCCGGGCCGGCAAGCAGGTGTTCAATCTGGACGAGGGCGAGCGGGTGGTGGTGGCGGCGCCGGCCGAGGGCGACCATGTCGCGGTCGTCGGCAGCAACCGCAAGCTCCTGATCTTCCCGCTCGATGAGCTGCCGGTGATGAGCCGCGGCAAGGGGGTGCTCCTGCAGCGCTACCGTGACGGCGAGCTCGCCGATGCGCGGGTGCTGCGGCTCGACGATGGCCTCAGCTGGCAGGCGGGCAAGGGGCTGCGCACCGTCAGCGACCTCACGCCCTGGCTCGGCCGGCGCGGTCAGGCCGGGCGCATGGCGCCGCACGGATTCCCGCGCACCAACCGCTTCACCGGTTAGGGGCTCACCCGTCGATCAGGCGGACGTGGCTCGGCCGGATCGCGCCGTCGCCCGGTTCGGTGACCCGGTCGATCAGATGCAGGAAGGAGCCGGCCACTGCGCCCGAGCGGGCGCCGAGCTCGCCGAGGGGCTGCCCGCGGGCGTCGGTGACCTCGAACAGCGGCGGCGCATCGCCTGCCTGGGCGAGGCTGGCGTAATGGAACTCGTGGCCGCGGAAGGTGGCCCCGGCCTGACCGAGCGGGCTCGGCTCGAGCAGCTTGAGGTGACGGTAGCCGAGGTGCAGGCGCGGCTCGGCGAAGCTGGTCTCGACCGGTAGCAGGCCGGCCATGGCGTGGCGCTCGCCCGCCCGGTCGATCAGTCCCCGGCCCAGGATCATGTAGCCGCCGCACTCACCATAGACGAAGGCGCTCCGCGCCGCGCTCGCGCGCACGCCATCGAGAAAGCGACGATTCGCGGCGAGGCGACCGGCATGCAGCTCCGGATAGCCGCCCGGCAGATAGACCGCATCGGCGCGCGCATCCGGCGGCTCGTCGGCCAGCGGAGCAAAGGGCAGGACCTCGGCGCCCGCGACCCGCCAGCCCTCGATCGTCGCCGGGTAGGCGAAGGCGAAGGCGACGTCCTTTGCGAGCGCGATCCTTTGCCCGAGCGGGCGGAGCGGTCGTGCGGGCGGCCCATACAGCCCGAGGCCGAACGGTCGGGTGAGACGGACAAGACGGTCCAGATCGACCCGCTCGGCGACGACCTCGGCCGCGCGATCGAGAAAGCCCTCGATCTCCCTTATCTCGTCGGCCTGGACGAGGCCGAGATGGCGCTCCGGCAGCTCGAGGCGGGGGTCCGATGGCAGGCAGCCCAGGACGGGCTGCGCGAAGCGGTCGTCGCAGGCGCGTCGCAGGATCGCCTCATGCCCGGGGCTGGCGACCCGGTTGAACAGCACGCCCGCGACCTCGACGTCGTCGCGATGCCGGGTGAACCCCTCGACCAGCGCGGCTGCCGAGGCGCCCATGCCGCCCGCATCGACCAGCAGGATCACCGGCAGATCGAACAGGCTCGCGAGGTCCGCGGTCGAGCCGCGGCCGTCGACCGCGCCGTCGAACAGGCCCATCACGCCCTCGCCGAGGACCAGATCGACCCCCGCCGCGATCTGATCGGCGAGGCCGGCCAGGGTTTCGATCCGCATCGCCCAGCTGTCGAGGTTGAGACACGGCCGACCCGAGGCGCGGGCGTGGAATGCCGGGTCGATGTAGTCCGGGCCGACCTTGAACGAGCCGATCGTGAGGCCGCGCCGCCGGAAAGCGCGCAGCAGGGCCAGCGTGATCGTCGTCTTGCCGCTTCCCGAAGCCGGTGCCGCGACGATGATGCCGGGGGCACTCATCAACCGATCCTCATCGATGGCACTCAGCGAAAGGCTCGTAACAGAGGATGCCGGCTGAGGGGACGCGCCGATTGACGCTTGCCCAAGCGTGGCGCCTGGATGAAGATCGCTCGAACCATCGTGCGGCCAGTGTAACCCGAACTGGCCAGGGAAATGAAGCGAGCGGGACGGGAGGGCGATCGCCCATGGGACGCAAACCGAAGGCCGAACTGCGCCGCGGCTGGACGACCGGAGCCTGTGCCGCGGCGGCGACCAAGGCGGCCTATCTGGCTCTGCTCACCGGGCGTTTCCCGAATCCCGTGGCGATCCGCCTGCCGGGCGGCGAGCAGCCCCGCTTCGACCTGGCCGAGACCACGCTGCATCGCAACGGGGCGCTCGCGGCGGTGATCAAGGATGCCGGCGACGACCCCGACGTGACCCACGGTGCCCTGATCCGCGCGAGCGTCGGCCGGGGCGAGCCCGGCGCCGGGGTCATGTTCATCGCGGGCGAAGGGGTCGGCGTGGTGACGCGCCCGGGCCTGCCGGTCGCGGTCGGCGAGCCGGCGATCAACCCGGGTCCGCGACGGCTGATCCGCGACCTGGTCGCCGAAGTGGCGCGCGATCAAGGCGATGCCGGCGATCTCGAGGTGACGATCTCGATTCCCGGCGGCGAGATTCTGGCGCGACGGACGACCAACGGCCGGCTCGGCGTCGTCGGCGGCCTGTCGGTCCTCGGCACCACCGGCATCGTGATTCCCTACTCCTGCGCGTCCTGGATCCACTCGATCCATCGCGGCATCGACGTGGCGCGCGCCGCGGGCGTGACCCACCTCGCCGCGGCCACCGGATCGACCTCCGAGCGCGCCGTGCAGGCGCTCTACGGCATGCCGGACCTCGCCCTGATCGACATGGGCGATTTCGTCGGCGGCACGCTCAAATATCTGCGCCAGCATCCGGTGCCGCGGGTGACGCTCGCGGGCGGGTTCGGCAAGCTCGCCAAGCTGGCCGCGGGTCATCTCGATCTGCATTCGAGCCGTTCGGCGGTCGACGTGCCGGCGCTGGCCGAGCTCCTGGCCGAGCGCGGCGCGGCGGGCGAGCTGGTCGAATGCGCGCGCGACGCCAGCTCCGCCCAGCAGGTCCTGCAGCTGGCCCGGGGCATGGGCGTGCCGCTGGCCGACGACGTGGCACTCCGGGCGCGCCGGATCGCGCTTGGCCAACTCGATGGTGCCAGCGCTCTCGAGGTGATGATTTTCGATAGCGACGCCACGCTGATCGGCCACGCCAAAGGCTGGTGACCGAGCGCCGCCGCGGCGCTTGCAACGCGCCGCTCGCGGCGGAGCGCCATGGTCCGGCTCCTGATCCTCTCGGGTACGAGCGAGGCGGTCGCCCTCGCCGAGGCCTGCATGCGTGATCCGGACTTCGAGGTCATCTGCTCCCTTGCCGGGCGTACCAGCTCGCCGAAGCCTTTGCCCGGCGAGGTCCGGGTCGGAGGCTTCGGCGGCGCCGCGGGGCTCGAGCGGTACCTGCGCGCGCGGGCAATCGACCGGCTGGTCGACGCGACGCATCCTTTCGCCGAGCAGATGAGCTGGAATGCGCTGCAGGCCTGCCGCGCGGCGGCGGTGCCGCGTCTTCGGCTCCTTCGCCCGCCCTGGCAACGCCAGGCCGGCGACCGCTGGATCGAGGTCTCCGACTTGGCCGAGGCGACGCGGCGCCTGCCGACGCTCGGCCGTCGCGCGTTTCTAAGCGTCGGTCAGAAGGATCTGGCCGCGTTCGCGGACCTCGGGGAGGTCTGGTTTCTGGTCCGGACGATCGAGGCGCCGGAGCGGCTGCCGCTTCGCCAGGCCAAGTGGCTCGCCGGGCGCGGGCCATTCCGGCTCGATGCCGAGGTTGCACTGCTGCGGGAGCATCGGATCGACGTCCTGGTCGCCAAGGCGAGCGGCGGCGAGGCGACCTACGCCAAGCTGGCTGCCGCGCGCGCCCTTGGCCTGCCGGTGATCATGCTGCGGCGACCACCACCCCCGCCGGGACCGGTCGTCGCGACGGTCGCCGAAGTTCTCGAGTGGCTCAGGCCTTCGCTTGCGCCGGGCGCAGCACGTGGTGGTGATCGGGCGCATAAAGCCGGCTGTCGCTGAACCGCTGCGGGGCCAGCGCGCGCCCGACCAGGATCAGCGCCGTCCGGGTGATCCCCTGGCCTTTCATCTGCGATCGGATGCTCGAAAGCGTGCCGCGGATGATCCGCTGGTCCGGCCAGGACGCCCGATGGATGACCACGACCGGGCAGTCGTCGCCGCAGACCGGGACGAGGTCGCGGACGACGTTGGCGAGGTTGTTGATCGAGAGATGGATCGCCAGCGTCGCCCCGGTCGCGCCAAAGGCGGCGAGGGTCTCGCCGGGTGGCATCGGCGAGGCGCGCACGGCAGTCCGGGTCAGGACCACCGATTGGGCGATCTCGGGCAGGGTCAGCTCCTGGCCGAGGGCCGCGGCGGCCGCGGCGAAGGCCGGCACGCCCGGTGTGACATCGTACTCGATGCCAAGCCGCTGCAGCTGGCGCGCCTGCTCGGCGATGGCGCCGTAGAACGACGGATCGCCCGAATGCACGCGCGCGACGTCGAAACCCTGGCGATGCGCGGCCTCGATCTCCGCCAGGATGGCCGCGAGATGGAGGGGCGCGGTGTCGATCACCCGCGGCGCCACCGGCGCCTCGTCGCCGGCCTGGGCGACGACCTCCTCGGGCACCAGCGAGCCGGCGTAGAGCACGACCGGGCAGCGCCGGATCAGGCGCAGGCCGCGCACCGTGATCAGATCCGGCGCGCCCGGCCCTGCGCCGATGAAATGCACCGTCATGGCGGCTGCGCCTCGCCAACCGTGTAGCCGCGGGGCGTGTACACCAGGGGCCGGCCATGGAGCCCTCGCAGCCTGCGGGTCCGACGCGAGCCCACCATGATCAGGCTCAGCATGTCGGCGCGGCCCGGATCGAACTCCGCCAGAGCGGCGATTTCGACCGACTCGCGCGCGCGGCCCAGATTGCGGGCATGGATCAGGGGCGTCTCCGGGCTGCGCGCGGCGCCCAGTATCTCGAGGGCGCGCACGAGGCCCTGCCTTCGCCGGGTCGATGCGGGGTTGTACAGTGCGGTGACGAAGTCGGCCGCGGCGGCCGCTTGGAGACGCCGCTCGATCTCCGGCCAGGGCGTCAGCAGGTCGGAGAGGGAGATCGCGCAGAAGTCGTGGCCGAGCGGCGCCCCGGCGCGGGCCGCCGCCGCCAGCAACGCCGAGACCCCGGGGCTGAGTGTCAGCGCGATGCGCTGCCAGGCCGGATCCCCGGCGCTGTCCAGCAGCTCACAGA
>JBKPDM010000430.1:0-6007 GCA_046727895.1 Pseudomonadota bacterium
GTCTATCTCGGCCTGATCACCGCGTACATGCCGTTCATGATCTTTCCGATCTGGCTCTCGCTCTCGGGCATCGACCGACGGCTGCTCGAGGCGAGCTGGGTGCTCGGCGAGCCGCCGCTTGCGACCTTCTGGCGGGTGACCCTGCCGCTCTCGTTGCCCGGCGTGTTCGCGGCCGCGATCTTCGGCTTCGTCGGCGCGTTCGGCGAGGTCGCGGTGTCGCTGATCCTGGGCGGGGTCGGCTACCAGCTGCTCGGCAACGCGATCACGAGCGCCCTCGACGTCCTGAACTATCCGCTGGCCGCGGCGATCTCGACCATTGCGACCGGCCTGATGCTGGCGCTGCTCGCCCTCTGGTACCGGCTGTTCGACGTGCGCCTGTTCCTCGGCAAGATCATGGCGCGGGCCTGATGCCGGAGCGAGGGATCGGGTCGTGGTTCGGCACCGGCCTGATCTGGCTGTTTCTCGGCCTCGTGCTCGTGTTTCTCTACGGACCGCTGGTGCCGCCCGCGATCCACTCCTTCGAGGGCGCGGGCGATGGCCTCGGGTGGCTTCGCAACTACGCCCTGATCTTCGCGGACGAGCGGCTGATGCGGGCCGCGCGCACCTCGCTTCTGGTCGGGCTCCTGGTCGCGCTGATCGCGCCACCGCTCGCGTTGCTGGCCGCCGAGGCCGTGCGGGTCTGGCGGGCGCCGCGGCTGATCATCTCGGTCATGCTGATCCCGCTGTTCGTGCCCGGCGTCTCGATGGGCCTCGCGACCGGACTGTTCTTCCAGATTTTGGGCATCAAGCCGTCCTTGCTCACGATCACGACGGTGCAGGTGCTCTGGGCGCTGCCGTTCGCCTTCCTGGTCATCCTGACCGTGATGGCGACTTTCGACCAGGTCTACCTCGAGGCGGCGTACATGTCCGGCGCCGGGCGGCTGAGCGCCTTCTTCGAGGTCGAGCTGCCGCAGATCCACCAGGGCATCGTGGGCGCCGCCCTGATCTCGCTGATCATCTCGTTCAACGAGACGATCCGCACCGCGATCGTCCAAGGCGGGCGCAACACGCTCCAGACCTATCTCTGGTCACAGTATCAGCAGGTCGGCCTCAGCCCGAGCCTGTTCGCCCTGATGACGCTGATGATCGCGGTGACCTTCGTCCTGATCGGCCTTCTGGCACTGCTCGATGCCCGCCATCGCCGCCGCGCCTAATCCTCCTCGAGCAGGACCACGTCGTCGGCCCGAATCCCGACCTCGACCCGGGCGCCCTCGGCGAGCGGCAGACGCTCGGTCAGCGTCGCCGACAGCTCCTGCCCGTCCTCGAGGCGAAGCCGGTAGTCGCGATAAACGCCGCGATAGGTGATCTTCTCCAGCCTTGCCGGCAACGCGAGGTCGGCGCTGGCCCCGCGATCAAGCAGCAGCGTCTCGCCGCGGAGCGCAATCGCGCGCGCCCCGGCGCGCTCACTATCCCGCTTCGGCAAGCGCAGACGCCGGCCAGCAAGCTCGAGTGCCACCCCGTCCGCCGCGTGCTCGAGCCTCGCCTCGAGCACGTTGCAGCCCCGGAAGAAGCTCGCGACGAAGCGGGTGCGGGGAAAGCGGAAGATCCGCTCCGGCTCGTCGCACTGCACAGAGCGGCCGCGGTGCAGCACGGCGATCCGATCGCTCATGGTGAGCGCCTCCTCCTGATCGTGGGTGACGTAGACGAAGGTCGTGCCCGTGGTCTCCTGGATCTTGCGCAGCTCGCCCTGCATCTCGCGCCGGATCTTCTCGTCGAGCGCCGCGAGCGGCTCGTCGAGCAGCAGGAGCTCGGGCCTCGGGGCGAGCGCCCGCGCGATCGCGACCCGCTGCTGCTCACCGCCCGAAAGCTGGGTGACCGGGCGCGCCTCGAACCCGGCAAGCCCGACCAGCGCCAGCAGCTCCCGTATCCGGGCGTCGATCGCCGCCTTGTCAAGGCCACGCCGCCGCAGGCCGTAGGCGACGTTCTGGGCGACGTCCATGTGCGGAAAGTTGGCGTACTGCTGAAACACCATGCCGAGATGACGCTGCCAGGGTGGGACCGCGCCGACGTCGCGGCCCCTCAGCAGGACCTGGCCGCCGTCCGCCGTCTCGAGCCCGGCGACGATGCGCAGGATGGTCGACTTGCCCGAGCCGCTCGGCCCGAGGAAAGTGAAGAACTCGCCCGCCTCGATGGCGAGCGAGATGTCGTCGGCCGGGACCGCGTCACCAAAGCGCTTCTCTAAGTGGCGAAGCTCCAGGATTGGCTCGGCCATCAGGCGCGGGCGGCCTCGAGGGTCGTTTCGATCGCGAGGCGAACGCCCTCGACCATGGTCTCGAGCGCCATCGAGGCGAGATCGGAGCGCTGATGCAGCTCGACCCGGGCGCTGTTCCGCATCTCCTCGAGCAAGAGCGCGACCTGGCGCGGCAGGTAGGGAACGTGGATGAAGCCGCAGAGCGGGGCCGGGGTACGCGCCGCGCAGACCGTCAGCGCGTGATACATCGCCGCGTTGCAGAGGAACTGCCCGGCCGTTCCGGACAGGCGCACCGGGAAGCCGGCGGCGAGCAGCCGGTCGCGGATCGCCACGATCGGCAGCGTGTTCAGGAGGCCGGCCGGCCCGCCCTCGACCACCGGCTCCCTGGCGATCACGCCGACATTGTCGGCGATCTCGAAGTCGGCGATATTGGCCGCGATCCGCTCGAGCCGGAGCATCGGCTCACCGGGCCAGAGGCCGAGGCAGATCACCGCGCGGGGCCGCGTCAGCTCGATCAGCTCGGCGAGCCTCGGGCCGAGCCGGCGGTAGTCGACCGGCAGCGTGCGGCCCTCGATCCTCTCGCCAGCGACGATCACCCCGTCGAGCACCTTGACGATCTCCTCGGCCGGATTGACCGAGCGGCCGCCGTAGCTCTCGAAACCCGTGAGCAGCATGGCCTCGCCCCGCCCCTGGTCGTGGCTTCTGCGGCCATCAAACTCCGCCGGATCCGTTTGGGGAAGAGGGCCTTTCGCCGAAGCGCGCGGAGGGTTGCCGGCCTCAGCCGCCCAAAGCCTTGCGGGGGTCGACGTAGTCGTAGCCGAGGTCGCGGGCGACCGCCTTGTGCGTCACCTTGCCCTGGTAGACGTTGAGGCCCTCGAGAAAGTTCGGATTGTCGAGCAGCGCCTTCTGGTAGCCCTTGCCGGCCAGCGCCAGGGCGTAGGGCAGCGTCACGTTGTTCAGCGCGTAGGTCGAGGTGCGCGGCACCGCCCCCGGCATGTTGGCGACGCAATAGTGGACGACGCCGTCGACGACGTAGGTGGGCTCCGCGTGGGTCGTCGGGCGCGAGGTCTCGAAGCAGCCGCCCTGATCGATCGCGACGTCGACCAGGACCGAGCCCGACTTCATCCGGCGCACCAGATCGGCGCTGGCCAGCTTCGGCGTCTCGGCGCCAACCACCAGCACCGCGCCGACCACCAGATCGGCCGCGAGGACGTACGCCTCGACCGCCGCGCGGGTCGAGTACACGGTCTTGAGCGAGGCACCGAACTGCCGTGACAGCCGGCTCAGCACGTCGACGTTGCGGTCGAGCACGGTCACGTCGGCCGCCATGCCAAGGGCCATGTGGATGGCGTTCTCGCCGACCACGCCGCCGCCGATTACGACGACCTTGGCCGGCGCCACGCCCGGCACGCCACCGAGCAGAATGCCGGCGCCGCCGTGCGCCCGCTCGAGCGCCGTGGCACCCGCCTGGATCGAGAGCCGGCCCGCGACCTGCGACATCGGCGCGAGCAGGGGCAGGCCGCCGCGGCCATCGGTCACGGTCTCGTAGGCGATGCAGATGGCGCCGCTCTTGATCAGGTCGCTCGCCTGCTCGGGGTCGGGCGCCAGATGCAGGTAGGTGAACAGGATCTGCCCCTCGCGCAGCATCTTGCGCTCGCCCGCCTGCGGCTCCTTGACCTTGATAATCATCTCGGCCTTGGCGAAGACCTCGGCCGCATCGCCGGCGATCTCGGCGCCCGCGGCCCGGTAGTCGTCGTCAGAGGAGCCAATGCCGGCGCCGGCCTGCGTCTCGATCAGCACCCGGTGGCCGTGGGTCGCGAATTCCTGCACGCTGGTCGGGGTCAGTCCGACCCGATATTCATGAGTTTTGATTTCTCTGGGCACGCCGATCAGCACCGCACGACCTCCCCGTAACCGCCTGAGCCCATGCGAACATAGGCGAAACGGCCGGCCATGTCCTTGCAAAGTTTGCGGGTTCCGGACCGGCTGCGGCGCCCCGCTCACCCTGCCCTGCCCCGGCTCACCCTGGTTCATCCCTGAAGGCATCGCCGTAGGTCTCGCGCAGCAGGTTCTTTTGCACCTTGCCCATGCTGTTGCGCGGCAGCTCGTCGACGAACATCACCCGTTTGGGCGTCTTGAACGGTGCGAGCCGGGCGCGCGCCCCGGCAATCACGGCCTCGGCATCGATCCCGCTCGCGCCGGCGCGGCGCTTTACGACCGCGACCACGCCCTCGCCGAAGTCAGGATGCGGCACGCCGATCACGGCCGATTCCTCGATCCCTTCGAGACCATCGATGACGCTCTCGACCTCCTTCGGATAGACGTTGAGGCCGCCTGAGATAATCAGATCCCGCGCCCGGCCGGCGATGGTGACGTAGCCGTCGCGGTCGATCCGGGCGATGTCGCCGGTGATGAAGAAGGCATCGGGGCGGAACACCTCGGCGGTCTTCTCGGGCATCCGCCAGTAGCCTCGGAAGACGTTCGGGCCGCGCACCTCGAGCACGCCCGTCTCGCCCGGCGGCAGGACGCGGCCGCGCTCGTCCGCGACCCGGACCTCGACGCCCGCAAGCGGCAGGCCGACCGTGCCGGCGCGTCGCTCGCCCTTGAGCGGGTTCGAGGTGTTCATGCCGGTCTCGGTCATGCCGTAGCGCTCGAGGATGCGCTGGCCGGTGCGCGCCTCGAAGGCGTGGAAGGTCTCCTCGAGCAGTGGCGCCGAGCCGGAGACGAACAGACGGACGTTGCGCGCCTGCTCACGCGTGAAGTCGGCGCGTGCGAGCAGACGCACGTAGTAGGTCGGCACGCCCATCATGACGCTGGCGCGCGGCAGCGCCTCGAGCACCGCGCCGGGCTCGAAGCGCGGCAGAAAGATCATCCGGGCGCCCGCCAGGAGCGTCGTGTTGATCGCCACGAACAGGCCGTGGGTGTGGTAGATCGGCAGGACGTGTAGCAGCACATCGGCTGCGGCGAACCCCCAGGCTTCGCGCAGCGCGAGGGCGTTGGCGGCGAGATTGCCGTGACTCAACATCGCACCCTTGGAGCGCCCGGTCGTGCCGGAGGTATAGAGAATCGCGGCCAGATCGTCGCTGGTCCGGGCGACGGTTGCGAACTCGCCGGGCGCATCCCCGGCCGCATCGCCGAGCGAGCCTTGGCCGGCCGCATCCAGGGTCAGCACGCAGGCGGCGCGCGCCCCCGGCAGATCCGCGATGTCGCGGGCGTGCTCCGGCCCGCAGACGATCAGAGCCGGCTCGGCGTCGGCGAAGAAGTGGTCGAGCTCGGCCAGCGTGTAGGCGGTGTTGAGCGGCAGATAGACGGCGCGCGCGCGCAGGCAGGCGAGATAGAGGAAGACCGCCTCCGGGCTCTTGGCGACCTGCACGGCGACCCGCTCGCCCGGCCCCACGCCATGCGTGCGCAGCAGATTGGCGATCTGTCCGGTGCGGGCATCGAGATCGCCGTAGACGAAGCGCCGCCCGGCGGGCGTCTCGAGCAGCGGCGATGCCGGATCGGCGGCGCTTTGGGCGCGGATCAGATCGTACAGATTGGCGCTCATCCGCTGGCCCTTTCACTCGGCTGAACGGGGCGCTCTGCGCCGTCGCTCGACGTCGTCCGATCCTACAATGCCGCCGCCGGCGGATTGCGCAATATGCGAGCCGCTCCCGGTTCGGGGCGCTCGATTGAACCTCGGCCGGCAGATAGGCTTGGGCTTTGGGCAATCTAGAGTTGGACGGAGGCCGCTTCTGCCGGTATCCTCTCGAAGCTCATGAAGAAAAGCGTTGAAAG
>JBKPDM010000431.1:0-8707 GCA_046727895.1 Pseudomonadota bacterium
ACCGTCGTCGGCTTCCACTGGGGCGGCTGGGTGACCGGCGGCAGTGCCCAGAAGATGGCGGAGGAGTCGGCCGCACAGGCGCGCCAGGAGCTGGCCGCGGTCGTGTGCGTCGATCGCTTCATGGCCGCGCCGGATGCCGGCTTCCAGCTCACCGCGCTGAAGGCGATCGAGAGCTCCTACGCGCAGAGCAAGTTCGTCGAGGACGGCCACTGGGCGATCATCATGCCCGCCAGCAGCACCACTGATTACAAAGCGCAGGCTGATGACCGCAAGGCGGCCGGGCTGTGCGCCGAGGAGCTGGCGAAGCGCGAGATCCCCACGACCGGCGACGCCGCGCAGATCACCGAACCGGCAACCGTTGCGCAATAGGCGCGCCGCCCACCGCGGGCCGCGATTGGGCCGGCTCCGCTCAGTTGCCTGACCGAAGCCGGAAGAAGCGTCCCCGCAGGGCACCTGCGGGGACGTGGAGATATCTGATGACCGTGCGCACCAGCCACAAGACCGTCACGTTCACGCGGTGCTTTTCATTGAGCGGGATCGGCGAGGAGCAACCGGCCGGGACTTATACCGTGGAGACGGACGAGGAATTGCTTCCGGGTCTGTCGTTTCTCGCCTACCGGCGCATCGCGACCCTGATCTTCCTGCCCTTGCGACCCGGAGGCCCGTTCGTGGAGCGGGTTGCCAACATCGACCCGTTGGAGCTGGAAGCAGCCCAGGAACGGGATGCCTCGAGCGCCTGAGCCAGAGGGCGTGCAGCGTGATCGTGCCGCACCACGGCCAGCATCGCCGGATCATGAAGACGAGCTGAGCGAGGAACGTGACCATGACACACAACCCGATCGTGCTCGACGAGCACCGTGGGATGGCTGCTCAACAGGCGACCGAGCTTCGTCGCCGCCTCGCCGAGGTCGAGGCTGATCAAGCGGCGTTGCGTGACCGCCGCACGGAGCTGGAGAAATTCCTTCTCGTCGCTCCGGCATCGACGTGGCCCGAAGCTGCGGCGAAGGCGCGCTATCTGATCGGGCTCCTTGCCCAGACATCAATCGCGCGGGACCCGCGCCGTCAGAAGCTCATTGCCGGCGTTCTGGAGGATTTCGTCAGGTTGTCGGGCGAACCGGCGGCGGAGCAACCGGGAGAGAGGCAGTCAGAGGCAGGCAGTGAGCCTGGGCAGTGATATTCAAAGGTTCACTCTCGCCAGCGAAATGTTGCTCGGCCGGATGAGCGGAAAGCCGCGACCGGGCGACCACATCAGCTTTACGCGCAGGACGTCAAGGCGCGCCCCTCAGGCGCGATGACCAAGCCTGATCACGGCTGATCGAGCCTCACTTCGAAGCCGTCCGAACGGCTCCCGTCGTGGCAGGCGCTGTGGTTCCGTAGACGCTGGCGATCTTGGCTTGCAGCGCAGGTTCGGCGAGGTCAGGCGTTTTGCGCACAAGCTCGCCGCAGAAGCTTTGTAGTTCGGGGCTGCCCATCTTGGCCTTCTTCAGGCCGGTATTGTCGAGCCAGAGCATGCAGGCCACGGCGACCTCGAGGAACTTGCCCGCCGGGTCCTCCGCCGGATTGGCGAGCGGGAGGACGACCTTTTCAAAGATGCTCTCGGCCTGTGCGTTGGTCTCCCCCGGTGAGGTTGGAGACGAGGCAGACGCGGGCGTCGTCGACACCGGGGTACTCGCGCCGGCGCCGCCGGAGGCTTCGTTGGTCGCACTCAGCGCCGGGTTCTGCCCGGTCGCGGGTGCGTTCGCCGAGCCCTTGGCGCTGGTCGTGAGGTTGCCGGTCATCGAGCCGATCACCACCGGCGGCATCATCGGCGGATGGGCCAGGCCGTCGGCGGTCAGCAGAGACACCATGACCCTGCCGTAGTTGACCAGGACGAGGCCGTAGCCGAAGTCGCCGAGCGCGCCGTTCATGTACGCCTCGCAGGCGCGGTAGAGACCGTCGCGCAGCAGCTGGATCGTGGAGTTGCGCGCGCCGATCAGCGCCGCCTGCTCGGCGCTGGTGAAGCTCGACGCGAGCTCTGCCGAGCCTGGCAGCTGCGGTAGTCCCGACACGCCGGCGCTCGCTGCCGCCGAGGCGGCCATCGTCGCCAGGGCGTCCGGGCTGGGCTCGGCGCAGACGACCCGATGGCTCTCCGGCGGCGTGCCCCGCTCGACCGAGATGATCGTGCGCTGGCGCGCATCCAGCGACACGCTGCCCTGATCGGCATCGAATGGCTTGAAGATCGTGCTGCTGCAGCCGCCGAGCGCGACACTGCCAGCAACCAGCGCTACCTCCCAGTACTTGGCCACGTCAGCCTCCCCGAAGAGCTCGTCGACATGATCGCTAGCTCCAAACAGCCAGGGCGACAAGTGAAGTACTTCACAGGACCCTGTTTCGGCGCAAAGCTCGCCCAATGGTTGGCGCACCAGATCTTGCCCGCGCTCAGTCGCCTTACCCGTGAACTACTTCGATCGTGCAAGCGCTCAGCCGGAGAGGGCAAGGTGCCTGAGACAGCGGTCGCGATCGGGCGCCGGCGCCTCGTCGCGCTCGCTGAGGAGCTGATAGACCGCGCGCCAGAGCCTGAGGTCGTCGATCAGGCCGGCCAGGCCGAGCTCGACGTGGGCCAGGCTGTCGACCAGATAGAGCGACGCCTGGTCGTCGGGCGCGGCGGCCGCGAGCGCCCGGCTCTCGGTCGATGGGATGATCGGATCGTCGTGGCCGTGCACCAGGATCAGGCGGGCGCGCATGCGCGAGAGATCCTGGCGCTTCAGGTCGAGCGCCTTGAGGTCGGCGAGCACCGGCTGCGGCAGTGCTGCGATCAGCCCGGCCGCCCGGTCCGGATCGCGGTTGTCGAGGAGCGCCATCACCGCCCGCCCCTCGGGGCCGAGCCCGGGACGCAGGTCGGCGATGTCGGCGTCCGGGTCATCGAGCTTGCGCGCCGCCATCTCGGCGAGCAACGCCCGGTCGGCCGGGTCGTCGAGCCGCACCGCGTTCGCCCGCACGAACACCCACTTGCCGTACGCGTTCGGGGCACGGTAGCGCCAGGGCTCGCCCGGTCCGGCGCGGTAGTAGCCGGTGGTGAAGTAGGTCACCACGGCTTCCAGGTCGTAGTAGCCGCCGATCGCGACCACGAAGCGCACCAGATCTCCGGTATCGGGTCGCAGCGCCGCGAGCAGCGCCGGTCCGGCGGCGTAGGAGATTGCGACCAGGCCGACCGCGGGTTCCTCCGCCGGCGGGAAGCACGACGCGAGTTGCTCGATCGCCCGAGCGATGCTGTCGGCATCGTGGGGGCTGACATGCAGGACGCGCAGGCTCGCGATCTCGGGCACCAGGACGGCGAAGCGGGCGCGGGCCAGGGTCTCGGCGAAGGCGACCAGGCGCGGGTCGTCCCGGCCTTCGGGCACCGCGCCCGGCACCAGGACCAGAGCGGCCCCGGTGCGATCTGCGGGCCAATAGAGGTCGCCGAAGACCGCGCCTGGCTGCGGGCTCGCGATGATCAGGCGGCGCGGTTGCGGACCGGTCCGCGCGAGCTCGCCCGGCCCCGCTCCCAGGTCGGCGAGCAGGTGGGCGGCCTCGATCGCCCGCGGCGGCGAGCAGGCGCCGAGCCCGATCGCCAGCAGTAGATGAAGGCCGATGAGCGCGCCCAGGCGCCGGTTCGTGGCTCGTCCGCCACGGCATTGAGGAGACCGGTCAACGTCCTGCGACCCCGCCACCGGAGCACGCAGATGCGGACGCCCGTTCACGCACCGGCAGGCCGGCGCGCCGGTGCGCGCATCAGGCTTCGGTCCCGAGGGTGATCGGGATCGACTGACGCCCGCCGTCGCGCTCGACCGTGAGGGTCACCTGATCGCCCGGCTTGTGGCCCTCGAGCGCTGCGAAATAGTCCTCGGTCGATCTGACCGGCTTGCCATCGATCGCCGTGATCACGTCGCCAAGGGCGATGTTGCCGCCAAGGTCGCGCGTGGTCGGTCTGAGGCCAGCCTGCGCCGCCGGTCCGTTCGGGTCGACGCCCATCACGAGAACGCCATCGAGGTTGAGGCGCTCGGTCAGCTGGTCCGGGGCGTGGCTGACCCCAAGGCTGGGAGGGACGACCTTGCCGTGGCCGATCAGGTCGGTCACGACCCGGTTGACCTCGTCGACCGGAATTGCGAAGCCGACGCCGGCGAAGGCGCCGGAGGGGCTGAGAATCGATGAATTGATCCCGATCAGCCGGCCGGCGCTATCGAGCAACGGGCCGCCGGAATTGCCGGGATTGATCGCGGCGTCGGTCTGGATGACGTTGCGGATGTTGCGCCCGGGCGTCGATTCGATCTCGCGCCCGAGCGCGCTGACCACGCCGGTGGTGAGCGTCTGGTCCAGGCCGAAGGGATTGCCGATCGCGAACACCATCTGGCCGACCTGCAAGTTGGCCGAGGCGCCGATCATGATCGGCTGCAGCTTCGCGGCCGGCGCATCGATCGCGAGCACCGCAAGGTCCTTGGCCGGGTAGGCGCCGACCAGGCGGCCCTGCCACTTCGAGCCGTCGGCGAGCACGATCACTGCCGCGTCGGCGCCTCGGATCACGTGGAAGTTGGTGACCACGTGACCCTCCTTGTCCCAGACGAAGCCCGAGCCGGTCCCCTCCGGGATCTGCTCGACGTTCATGCTGAACGGCTGGGTGGCGTTGACCAGAGTCGTGATGTGGACCACCGAGGGCGATGCCTTGCGGAAGATTTCGATGGTGGTCTTCTCGATCTCGGCGAGGTCGCCGCGCGCGGTGACCGGGCGCTCGGCCGCGGTCGGGTTCAGACCCGGCCAGGGCTTCGGCACGAGCGGCCAGAAGGTCCAAAGGACGAAGGCACAGATCACTCCGAGCAGCACCAGATTGAGCCAGGGCAGGTGCCGCTGGTAGCGGTTCTCCGCATTCATGCCGGCTGCGCTCCGCCTTGGGCAACCGCGCACACACCTGACCCGGGCGGGCCTCGGGCCGGCTACCCCGGTCTCGATCGCCATTCAGATCACGAATGGTGATCTATGCCGGCACCGGCGGCAAAGCGAGTCCGGCCCACGGCGCGACTCGAGCGGTGGGAACGCCGCGCGCGGCCTTTTGCCCTTTCCGTGAGCGGCCCGGCCGCCCTAGATTTCGCGGGCAGCAACGGGCGAGGGCGAGATGGCGCGAGAGGGACGACGACCACGGCGCGAGCGGAGCGGGGCAGGGCGCCTGGCGCAGGCTCCCGCGCGTCGCCTGCGCAATCCCTACCCGCCGTTCGAGATCCTCTCGGCCGATCAGATCGAGGCGATCCACGCGGCCTCGCTCCGCGTGCTGGCCGAGATCGGGATCAACTTCCTCCTGCCCGAAGCGCGGGCGATACTGAAGGAGGCTGGCGCCGAGGTCGACCCGGCAAGCACGCGGGTGCGCTTCGATCCGGCCATGGTCGAGGAGCGCATCCGCACCGCGCCCGCCGCCTTCACGCTGCATGCGCGCAATCCCGAGCGCAACGTCCGGATCGGCGAGAACGTGATCAATTTCTGCCTGGTCGCGAGCACACCCCATGTCTCCGACCTCGAGCGCGGCCGGCTGACCGGCAACTTCGCCGACTACTGCAATCTGCTGAAGCTCGCCCAGAGCCTGAACATCTGCCACATGATCGCGGGCTACCCGGTCGAGCCGGTCGACCTGCCGCCGGCCACGCGCCACCTCGACGCGGTCGCCGCCATGGCCACGCTCTGCGACAAGACCCTGTACGGCTACGCGCTCGGCGCCGTGCGCATCCGGGATTCGCTCGAGATCACCCGGATCGCCCGCCAGGCGAGCCACGAGCAGCTGCTGCGCGAGCCCTCGATGACCACGGTGGTCAACTCCAACTCGCCGCTGCAGTACGACGGGCCGATGCTGGAAGGCGTGATCGAGATGGCGCGCCACAATCAGCCGGTGATCTTCACGCCCTTTACCCTCGCTGGCGCGATGGCGCCGATCACGGTCGCGGGCGCGCTGGTGCAGCAGAACGCCGAGGCGCTCGCCGGCATCGCCTTCGCCCAGTGTGTCCGGCCGGGTTCGCCCGTGGTCTACGGCAGCTTCACCTCGAACGTCGACATGAAGACCGGCGCCCCCGCCTTCGGCACGCCCGAGTACGCCCGGGCGACGCTCGCCGGCGGCCAGCTGGCGCGGCGCTACAACCTGCCCTACCGCGCCTCGAACGCGACCGCCTCGAACACGCCCGACGCGCAGGCCGCCTACGAGGCCGAGATGTCGATCTGGCCCTGCGTGCTGGCCCATTGCAACATCGTCAAGCACAGCCTCGGCTGGCTCGAAGGCGGGCTCTGCACCTCCTACGAGAAGATCATCCTGGATGCCGAGATGCTGCAGCTGATTGCGGCCTTCCTCGAGCCCCTCGACACCAGCGAGGATGCGCTCGCGATCGAGGCGATCCGCGAGGTCGGCCCCGGCAGCCACTTCTTCCAGGCGGCGCACACGCTTGCCCGCTACGAGCACGCCTTCTACGCGCCGCTGGTCTCCGACTGGCGGAACTTCGAGACCTGGCAGGAAGATGGCGCGGTCGACGCCACCCACCGGGCGAACCGGATCTGGAAGGCGCTCCTCGAAGCCTACCAGCCGCCGCCGATCGATCCCGCGGTCGCCGAGGAAATCAATGCCTTCGTCGCCCGGCGCAAGGAGGAGGGCGGCGCCCCGACCAACTGAGCCCGTATTCGCCAGATGACGAGGCGATTTGATGTGATGCTGCGACGAATCAGGTATAACAATCAACAAGTTAATCTGAGCCGCGTGGAGCCGTCATGGCGCACCCGACGGGTGAATCGCTCGAGAGCTCTTTGAGGCTCGATTTCGACCGCCGGCTGAAGCTCGAGTTCCATGGCTCCCGGATCACCTCCGATGCTGGATTGCTGGCCTATCGTGAACTCGACGACGCCCTCGGACTCAGCGCGATGGCCGGGGAGCTGCTCGCCGACGCACGCACTGGCAGGAACGGCCGCCATGCGCTGGTCGGGTTGCTGCGGCAGTCGGTGTTCGGACGGCTTGCCGGGTACGAGGATGTCAACGACGCTGAGCGCCTGCGGCGCGATCCGGCGATGCGCTGGATCGTCGGCGGCAAGGCGGCGTCGGGCGCGGCGGCCTCGCCAAGCCAGATGGGGCGCTTCGAGACACGCTGGCTGACGGCGGAGAAGAACCTCTCGGCCCTCGCCGACCTCTCCGGCCAATGGATCGACGGCGTTCATGGCCGCCGTCCGCCGCGAGGCATCGTCCTCGACATGGATTCCAGTGTTAGCCCCACCCATGGCGAGCAGGAGCTGAGCCTCTGGAACGGGCATTACGGCTGTACCTGTTACCATCCGCTTTTCTTGTTCAACCAGTTCGGTGATCTGGAACGGTGTGAGCTTCGTCCCGGCAACGTCCATAGTGCCGACGGCTGGCACGATGTGCTTGCCCCGGTCGTGGCCCGCTATCGGGGCAAGGTCTTGCGCCTCTATTTCCGGGCCGACGCCGCCTTCGCGATGCCGGGGGTCTACGACGAGTACCTGGAGGCCGAGCGGATCAAATATGCGATCCGCATTCCCACCAACCAGGTCCTCCAGGGGAGGATCGGCTATTTGTTGACGCGCCCAGTCGGGCGTCCCCCGAACCATGTGCGGCGGTTCCACGCCAGCTTCGCCTATCAAGCCGGAAGCTGGACCAAGCCGCGCCGGGTGGTCGCCAAGGTAGAGTGGCATCCGGGCGAGCTTGTTCCGCGGGTCGGCTTCATCGTCACCAACCTGTCGCGCCCTGCTGAGCGGGTTGTCGCGTTCTACAATCAGCGCGGCACAAGTGAGCAGTGGATCAAAGAGGGAAAGGGCGCGATCAAGTGGACGCGGTTGTCATGCCGGACATTCGCGGCCAACGCCGTCCGGCTTCAACTCCACGCGCTCGCCTACAATCTCGGCAACTTCCTGCGCACCCTGGCGACACCGGAGCCGATCAAGGAGTGGTCGCTAACGAGCCTGAGGGAGAAGCTGATCAAGATTGGCGCCAAGCTCGTCAGCCACGGCCGCTATGTCGCTTCCAGATGGCCGAGGTCGCCGTGACGAGGAGGCTGTTCGCTGAAATCCTGCGGCTGATCGCCGAACTCCGGCCGCCGCCTGATCCTGCGCCGACGTGAACAGGCCGGTGGTATCAGTTCCAGCGAGAACCACGGGAGAGGTGCGTCTTGGCGAGGTCAATATCGGAGCTTCCGGCACGCGCCGCGCCGATTTTACCGGCCTCCGGGACCTGTGGCCGCTCACGGCGAGGTTCGGTGCTTGCCAATGCACGTTCCCGGCGTCAATCTTGGCCCAAAGAGACGGTCATCCGGCGGATATCGGGTTCATAGGATTCCGGCCGGTCACTGGGTGCAGATCGACGAGCCCGAGCT
Organism: Pseudomonadota bacterium; assembly: GCA_046727895.1. Classification (GTDB taxonomy): domain Bacteria; phylum Pseudomonadota; class Alphaproteobacteria; order Geminicoccales; family Geminicoccaceae; genus DATAOG01. Next base: position 8,361 of record JBKPDM010000431.1, read on the forward strand.
GGTCGCGAGCGCCATGCTTTCGTGATGCGCCGCACGGCGGCCGTCCCGATCCGGGCGGCCGCTTCCGATCGAACAGAGGAATAGTACAATGTCCACCCAGACCCATGCGAATGCCGGCGCGTCCGGCCAGTTCAAGCCGGCCGATCTCGTCGTTCCCACCACAAGGATGCTGGCCATTGGTCGGCTTACAGAAGCGGGGAAGAGCGCGGCGAGATTCCCGATCATGCCGTCGGAGGTGCGCGAGACGATCCGCCTCCATCTCACGGGAAAGATTGATCAGTGGTTCTTCCAGACAGAAGGCGGTGGGGTCGTCTTCATCATGAACGTGACGGAGCGTGCCGAAGCCT
>JBKPDM010000432.1:0-14093 GCA_046727895.1 Pseudomonadota bacterium
CCGACTCTCTTCGCGGTGCGGGTGAGGATGGCGCCGCGCCCGGACGTGGTCTCAGGGCTGGCGTGCGACCGTCGAGGACGGCGCATTCGTTCGCTTTCACCTTTCGTTTAGCCAATCCACCGATCGTCAGTCCAATCTTCGGAACCTGGCCCGACCGAGCGGGTGCCCGGCCGCCGTCCGCTGCGCCGGTTCTCTCACGCGGCTCGCGTAGCCCGCTGAGGTCGTGGTTTTGCCCAGCCGCGTCCGAGCTGCTAAGACCGCGGCGCGGACCGCCGCCGGCCGTTGGCCTGCGAGACCATCATTGGCGACCGTGGCGCCGGCGGCACCTACGGAGCATTGGATGATCGAGACGGTTTTCGGCTTCTTCGCTCTCGCCTGGGTGCCCTGGGCGCTGTCCGCCGTTCTGGTTCTCGGCGCCGTGGCCGTCTGGCTGCAGTTCCGTCTGCGCCTGCGGCCGATCAACGAAGGCCTGGACGCGGCCCTCGCCGTCGTTCGCGAGGCCCCGAACCCCATCACGTTTCGCGATCGCTTTCCGACGATTGATCAGCGGCTGGCGGCCAACCCGATCATCGGCGACGCCTGGCGCGCCTTCGCACAGACCCTGGTCCAGGTACCGGGCCAGGAGGGTGCGCTCGGGGCGACCCGCCGCCCCGCCGACGATTTCAACGAGACGGTTCTCGGGCATGCCGGAGTCAATCTGCGATTTTACATGGCGGTGCCCAACTACATGGTCGGCCTTGGTCTCCTGTTCACGTTTCTCGGGCTGGTCGCCGCTCTTTACTTCGCCAGCGCCGGGGTTACGGCGGGGAGCGTGCAGGGGGCCCAGGGCGCGCTCCGCGATCTCCTGGCGGCGGCCACCTTCAAGTTCGTCACCTCGATCGCCGGCCTCGGCACCTCGATCGTCTATTCCTGGCGCGAGAAGACCCAGCTCTATCGGGTCGGCCGCCGGCTGGGTCAACTGTGCACCGCTCCGGAGCAGCGACTGGTGTCGGTGACGCCGGAATATCTCGGCGTGATCCAGTTGGACGAGATGAAGAGCCAGAGCGCACTGCTGCGCCGGCTCGGCCGCCACCTGCACGTCACGATCCCGGAGACGATCGAGGAGCGCCTCGCCGCCGAGCTGATCGAAGCGATCCAGCCGATGCGCGAGGCCTTCGCCAAGGCCGCGGCGCGTCTGGCCACCCTGGACGAGCAGCTGCCCGACCGCCTGGCGGGGGCAACTTTGGCGGTCAGCGCCACGCCCAGCGTGCAGGCCGATGCCGCGCTCGCGGGGCTGCGCGAGGAGCTGCGCCGATTGCGCGAGGCGATCGAGGGCCTGCCGGCCACTCTGCCGGCGCCGGCGGCGTCGCCCTCGACGACTGCGGACGCCGAGCTCGGCCGAGCCCTGCCGGGCTTCATCGAGTTCTTCGAAATGTCGACCGCAGGCATCGATGCTCTGGATTCCCAGCTGGAACTGGCCCTCGGCCGGATTAGGACGGCGCTCAGCCAGCTGGGGCCGATTGCCGTGGCGGGCAGCGGAGCACAGGCCGAGGCGGCGCGGAGCCATCTCGGCGCCAGTCTGCACGACCTTGCGGACATGCACCGCGCGCTGGAGGAGCTGGGCCGGGCGTTTCGCGAGGTGGCGGCGGATTCGCGCGTGGTGCTGGCGGCGCATCACGCCCGCGCCGAAGGGCACGATCCCGAGTTCCTGGCGGCGCTCGAGCAGCTGAGCCGCAACGTCCGGCGCTTCAACGAGCGGGTGCGGGGCTTCATCGGCCGCCTCGACGAGGAGCTCGCCCGCTCCTCCAAGCTGTTCAGCGGCGTTGCCGGCGGCTTCGACCAGAGGCCGCGCTGACATGGCACGCAGCCTCATGGTCGCGCGCCGGCCCGAAGACGAGGAAGGCAACTACCTCGTCGCGGTCAGCGACCTCATGGTCGGCATGCTGTTCGTGTTCATCATCATGCTGATGGCCTTTGCGCTCAACTACCGCACGGCGGAGGATCAGGCGGGGCAGACCCAGGCGCAGCTGATCCGCGAGCGCGACGAGGTCAGCCGCGAGAAGGATCGCCTGGCACGCGAGCGTGATGCACTCACCCGGCAGCGCGACCAGTTCGCCGAGGAGCGCGACCAGCTCGCCAGGGAGCGCGACCAGCTCGCCAGGGAGCGCGACCAGCTGACCGAGGAGCGCGATCTCCTGGCCCGGCAACGGGACGAGCTCGGTGCTGTGACCGACTACCTGCTGCGCAACGATCGGATCCGCAAAAACATGCTGGCGGCCGTCCAGTCGCTGCTCCGCGAACGCCAGGTGGACGTCAGCCTCGATCCGGAGAACGGCATTCTCCGCCTGCCGGAGAGCCTGTTGTTCGACAGCGCCAAGGCGGTGCTGCGGCCCGAAGGCGAGCGGGCGCTGCGCGAACTGGCGGCCGTGCTCGCCCGCACTCTGCCCTGCTACAGCCGGGCGCCGGCGATCGAGCAGGTGGACTGCCCGATCGCGCCCAAGGCGCTGCTCGAGGCCGTCCTGATCGAGGGGCACACCGACAATGTGCCGATCAGCACGCCGGAGTTCGCCGACAATTGGGCATTGGCATCGGCGCGCGCGATCAACACCTACCAGGCCCTGCTGGCCGATGAGACCAGCCTCGGCCACCTGAAGAACGCCCGCGGCGAGGACCTGCTCGGCGTCAGTGCCTACGAGGCCCACCGGCCGGTCTCGCTCGACCCGACGCCCGAGGGCCGGCGGCTCAACCGGCGCATCGACCTGCGCTTTCTGATCGCGGCGCCTTCCGAAGAAGAGGTGACGGCGATCCGCCAGCGGGTTGGCGGTAGTATATCGCCCTGAAGTTGTGCGCGCCGCCGATCCGACTGGTCCGACCCGTTCCCGTTCCGCCGGGGTTTGAGCACCCCTGAAGACGCTTGGGGGGTCGCCCGTCCGGACGACCCCCCCGAGGGTCCCATCTCATCGGTCAACGCTGGCCATGCCGTGGAGTCACCCGATGCACCAACCAACGTTGCCTGGCACTCTAACGTTTCGGAAATGTTCGTCAAGCAAAATATCGCCTGATGGTTGATTCGTCGCCGCGCTTGGGTTTCGCGGGGCGCTGCACTACCTGAAGAGGCCGTGGGGGGCACTCGAATGGACTCGTTCCGGGCGGCCCGTGGCCGTGCAGCAGATTGGCACACCGCCTCCGGGGCATGCCTCGAGGGTCTGGGCGACCTGCCGCCGACGGCCAACCTCGGCTTCGTCTATGCCAGCAACCCGCTGGCCGATGCCCTCGATCTGATCGTGGCCCGACTGGCCGAGGCGACCGGCGTCCGCAACTGGGTCGGTACCGGCGGCGCCGGCGTTTGCACCACGGGTCGCGAGGACATGAACGGCGGCGCGGTCGTGGCCCTGGTCGCCTGCCTGCCGGAGCGAAGCTTCGGCCTGTTCGACGGGCTGGGCGAGAACCGGAGCGAGCTCGACCGGCCGGCCGCCGAGTGGCCGCCGGAGGCTTCGGCCGCCTTCGGCGTGATCCATGGCGATCCCCGCCATGGCGGGGTTGCCAGGACGCTGGCTCGGCTGAGCGAGCGCAGCGGGGCGTTTTTGGTCGGTGGCCTGACGTCGGCGAGCGGCACCCCCTTTCAGATCGCCGGGCGCCCGACCGAGGGCGGCCTTTCGGGCGTACTGATGACGCCCGAAGTGCCCGTGCTCACCGGCCTCTCCCAAGGGTGCACACCGATTGGGCCGGTCCACGAGGTGACGTCCAGTCAGGGCCCCTGGCTGCTCACGATCGACGGCCGCCCCGCGGTCGAGGTGCTCGAGGCGGAAATCGGCGAGGTCCTGGCTCGGAATCCAAGCCGGATTGCCGGCTACATCCATGCCGCCGTACCGGTGCCGGGCTCGGATCGGGCCGATTACGTGGTCCGCCCTCTGCTCGGCATCGATGCCCAGCGGCGCATCATCGCGATCGGTGAGGAGCTGCGCCGGGGCGACCCGCTCCTGTTCGTCAAACGCGACAGCGCAGCTGCGCAGATCGACCTTCGCCGCATGCTTGAAGATCTGAAGCGGCGCGCCGACGGGCGGCCCGTCCGGGGCGCGCTCTATCATACCTGCGTCGCCCGCGGGGCGAATCTGTTCGGCCCGGATTCGGCCGAGCTGAAGACGATCGAGCAGTCGCTGGGCCCGATCCCGCTGGCCGGCTTCTTCACCAATGGCGAGATCTACCACAACCGTCTGTATGCCTATACCGGGGTCCTGACCCTGTTCCTATGAGCCGGATGGCACGACCGGGCGCGGCATCGGATCGACCTCGATGACCACGGGCCGAGAGTACCCGGCCCGCCCGCTGATCGGCGTCGGTGTGGTCGTCTGGCAGGGCGGGCGGTTGCTCCTGATCCGACGCGGCAAGCCGCCGCGCGAGGGCCAGTGGAGCCTGCCCGGCGGCGCGCAGCGGCTCGGTGAAACCGTTGCCGAGGCCGCCCGACGCGAGGTCATGGAGGAGACCGGTCTCACGATCGAGCTCGGCGAAGTGGTGGCGACGGTCGACATGATCGAGCGTGATGGCGGCGGGCAGGTCCGCTATCACTACACGCTGATCGACTTCACGGCCGAGGCGCCCGCAGCCGAGCTCCACCCCGGCGGCGATGCGGCCGACGCACGCTGGTTCACGCCCGCGCAGACGGAGCGGCTCGGGCTCTGGTCGGAGACCGTGCGAATCATCAGGCTGGCCGAAGAGCGCCGCCGCGGGTCGGCCGCCCGCCAACGCAGCGGCGGTTGACGGCTCGGACAAATCACATTGCAAACGCCGCACCGAGGTCGCCCGCGAGTGCCCCTGATCCCCGTTCATGAGCACGCCTGGGACCTGAGCCCGGCCGCGGCGCGCGCGCTGCAGGCGGCGCGCGCTGGCGAGGTCGAACTCGCGGATCGCTTCGGCCCGATCGACCTCGTCGCCGGCCTCGACATAGGCTTCGAGCAGGTGGGCAAGGTCACCAGGGCGGCGGTCGCGGTGCTCCGCCTGCCGGCGCTCGAGCTGATTGAGAGTGCGCTCGCACGCCGGCCGACCCGCTTCCCCTACATTCCAGGGCTGCTGTCGTTCCGCGAGATCCCGGCGGCTCTCGACGCCCTGGCTTTGCTGGCCGCGACCCCCGACCTCCTGCTCTGCGACGGCCAGGGTTATGCTCATCCGCGCCGCTTCGGCCTCGCCTGCCACCTCGGCTGGCTGCTCGATACGCCCTGCATCGGGGTCGCCAAGTCGCGGCTGATCGGGGAGTTCGAGGAGCCCGGGCGCGAGCGTGGCGCCTGGACGCCTCTGATCGATCAAGGCCAGGCGATCGGCGCCGCTCTACGCTCGCGCGCCGGGGTCAGGCCGCTCTTTGTCTCGACGGGACATCGCGTCGGACAGGCCAGCGCGATCGACCTGACCCTGGCCTGCACCGGCCCTTACCGACTGCCCGAACCGACCCGCCAAGCGCACCAGCTGGCCTCGGCCCGCTAGCCAGCCGCCCGGCGCGGCGCGCCGATGCCCCTAGTGTCGCGACTCGCCGTCGCTCAGCACCCGCGCCAGGTGGCAGAGCGCCTCCTGGTGCTTGCGGCTCTTGATCGCGGCGAAATTGCGCGCGAGCTCGAGCAGCATGCGCTGCTGCGGCATCAGCTCCTGGCTGCGGGCGGCACCGCCCCCTGGCTCGACGTCTTCGAAGAAGTAGCTGATCTCGACCCCAAGCGCCCTGGCGATCTGATAGAGCCGGCCGGCCGAAATGCGATTGATCCCGGTCTCGTACTTGTGCGCCTGCTGGTAGGTGACGCCGATCAGCTCAGCCATCTGCTGCTGGGTGAGACCGAGCATGATCCGGCGTTGCCGGATCCGCAGGCTGACATAGCGATCCACGTCGAGGGCGCGACTTCGGCCACCGACCGCGCGGCTGGCAACTTTGCTGGCTAGTTGGTTCATTGTTGATGGGACTCCACGGCACGATGAAACGGGGTTTCCCGCTCAACGTGAATGTCAGGTGGGATGGGACTACGCGAGGTAAAATAAGCTCACTCGAAACCACTGCGCTAGAGAAAAATGCTCACAGATCGGCCCTGGCGCCGCGTCTGAAGCGCCGCTCCACGGACTTTTCACAGTTTTTCAGTTGTGCATGTGTTCGGCAAGTTACTGTGCGATCAACGAAAGGTCGACGCGTGCTGCAGGCGACAGCTTTGAGGTCGATCCACATCCCATTGTGGAAAAGATACAACCACAGGGGGAAAGATGGTTTTATCCACAGGTCTTTGCGCAGCTTTCATCGCCTTCTGCGCGAACTTCGCCGACTAGGTCCTTGCATAAGGCAATATGCGTCAATCTGCGACCGATTGTCGCAGATTCGAGCCCTCGCGATCCACCCGTGCGGGTGCGCTCGGCGCGTTCAGGGCGCCGGCGTCAGCCGCAGCCGGCCGATCGCACCGGCGCCCTCGGCCTCAGCGGCGCGGCGGGTCATCGGCACCGTCTCGTTCCGCGCCCAGAGCGCCGTCAGATCACGGTAGTCGCGCGACAGCGGGTTGCCCGACTGGCCGGTCGCGGCGATGAAGCGCGAGCGGCCCGGATCAGCAAGATCATAGAGCCCCCGATAGCTTGCGGCGTGGGTGCTGGCGAAGGGACGCTCCTCGTCGCGTAGCAGGTAGTGGCCGACATCGACCGTGGTGCCGTCGCCGCCGATCGCGACCTCGATGTTGAACAGCCTGGCGAGCAGCGGCTGATCGCCGAGGAGGGCGTGGGCCATCCGGGCCGGGTGCAACTCGCCCCAGTGCCATGCCCCGCGATCGTCGCCGAGGCGGCGCCCGAGGTCGGCGAGCGCGAGCGGCAGCGCCTCGGCCGAGAGCTCGGCGCAGGTCTCGATCGGTTCGCTCCGGCGATCGTCGCACCAGACCGGTCGGCGCGTGAGGATTCGCTCCATGAACGTCGCTCGGACGCCCCAGAATGATCGGAACAGGTCGCCGAGCTCGTCGGCATAGATGAGACGCGACAGCTCGCGGTACCAGGCCGCGAACAGGAGCGGCGCGCGGGCGTCCGGGCGCATCACCCGATCCCAGGTGCGAAGCTCTGCCTTCGCCGTCGCCGCCTCGGGGCTCGCCGCCTTCGCCTGGAGCATGATCGGCAGAAGGTCCTCGGCCAGGAGCGACAGCTGGTCGCCCTGGATCGTCGCGAACCGGCTCAAATCGTAGTGGTCGCCCTCGAGCAGCTCGGCCAGCCGGCGGGCCCGGTAGGGCGCCTCCCAGTCGGCGGTCAGGAGATAAGGATATTCGGGCGGGACAATCCGGTTGTTGGCGTTGAAGAGCCGACCGTCCTTCGGGTCGAGCGCCTGGGGCAGAGCGTCGAAGGGAATCCAGCCCTGCCAGTCGTAGGCGCCGCTCCAGCCGGGCACCGGCCAGCGGCCGTCGCCCGCCTTGCGGATCGGCACCCGCCCCGGCGCGATGAAGCCGATGTGGCCGCCGGCGTCGGCGTAGAGGATGTTCTGCTGCGGCGCGCCGACGTCGCGCGCGGCGGCGACGAAGCTCGACCAGTCGCGGGCCCGGTTCAGCCCGAGCAGCGCCTGCGCCGTGCGGTCGTCGTCGGCGAGCCCGGTCCAGGCGAGCGCCACCACCTGCCCCGCGCCAAAGGTGGCTTCGGCATCCGGCAGGAGATCCGAGAGCACGGGCCCGTGGCGGGTCTCGCGCACTCTCAGGTGGACCGGCGGGCCGCCTTTGACCCGGATGATCTCCTCGCGGATCGCGAACGGCGCGCTGCCGTCCGGTGTCAGATAGCGTCCGGGGTTGGCGGGATCGATCCGCTCGATGAACAGGTCCTGGGTGTCGGAGCCGGTGGTGGTGAAGCCCCAGGCGATGCTGCCGTTCTGGCCGAGGACAATGCCCGGCACCCCGGGCAGGGTGGCGCCGGCCAGCTCGAGCTCCGGCAGGTCGAGATCGGCGAGGTACCAGACGCCGGGCGCCTGCAGGCCGAGATGGGGATCGTTGGCCAGGAGCGGCGCTCCGGTCTGCGTCCGGTTGCCGGCCAGGACCCAGGCATTCGAGCCCTTTGCGCCCTCGGGGGCGGGCGGCAGGACCGCCGCCATCTCGTCGGATGGCAGGGCGCGGGCGAGCTCGACCAGCGTGATCGGCGCGCTCGCCGGGTAGTCCGGCCAGATGTCGGCGATCTGGTCCGCCGAAAGCCGCCTGGCGAGGCGGGCACGCAGGAGCTCGTCGTGGTAGTTGACGCTCAGATCGAGCGCCATGACCCGCAGCCAGACCAGGCTGTCGGCGGGCTTCCAGGGCTCGATGTCATGATCGCCGAGGAGCAGGAACTCCGGCGGCAGCGGGCCGGTGCGGGTCGCGAGATAGGCGTTGACGCCCGCGGCATAGGCCTCGAGCCAGGCGCGCGTCGCCGGCGCCAGGTGGGCGAGGCTCGCCTCGGCCCGCCGGTAGAGGCCAAGCGTGCGTATGTAGCGATCCGTCGGCAGCGTGGCCGGGCCCGCGATCTCCGCCAGCCGTCCGGCGCCGAGCCGGCGCTGGAACTCCATCTGCCAGAGCCGGTCCTGGGCGTGCACGAAGCCGAGCGCGAAGGTCGCATCGAGGAGGCTCGCCGCCTCAATATGCGGGATCGCCCACGGGTCCCGGACCACCGTGACCGGCCCGGCCAGACCCTTGACCCGGATCTCGCCGTCGATCTGCGGCAGCGAGCCGCGCAACCAGAGATAGCCGCCGCCCGCCCCGACGACGATCAGCGCGAACAGGACGGCGAGCGTCCAGCCGAGCCAGCGCCAGACGCGGCGCAATTCAGCGGCGCTCCGCGAGACGGCGGAGCGGCTCCCGCAGGGCGAGTGCGGCGCGCAGCTGCGCCGGACTCTGAAAGTGGATCGCATCGAAGCCAAGCGCGAAGGCGGCCGCGGCATTGGCGGCATTGTCGTCGATGTAGATGCAATCCTCGGCCGGGCGGCCGATGCGCGCGAGGAGCAGCTCGAAGATGCGCGCATCGGGCTCGATCAGACCGACCTCGCCGGAGACCAGGATGCTCTCGAAATGATCGAGGAAATCGTAGTGCTCGCGGGCGACCGGGAATTTCTCCATGGACCAGTTGGTGAGCGCGTGCAGCTCGTGGCCGGCCTGTTGCAGCTCGTCGAGGATCTGGACCGAGCCCGGGATCGGGCCTGCCGGCATCTCGTCCCAGCGCAGATGATAGGCCTCGATCAGCGCACGCTGGTCAGGATGCCGGGCGGCCGCCTCCTCGACCGCGGCGGCGAAGGTACGCCCCCGATCCTGCTCCTCGTTCCAGGCCGAGTGGCAGACCTCGGCGAGAAAGCGCTCCATCGCCGGCTCGTCCGCGAACAGCTTGCGATAGAGGTAGCGGGGGTTCCAGTCGATCAGCACCCCGCCGAGATCGAACACCACCACCTGCCGCGCGTTCGTCGGACTCGCCATCGGCTCACAACCCTTGTCAATCGCAATGTCGTCGGGAGACAGCGGTCTACCCGGATCGACGCGCCAGGCAATAAGAGTGTCCTGGTTTGGTTGCCAAGGGAGTTCGACCCGAGCCTCCTGCGGCACTTTTGCGCCGAGGACCTTCGGCTCACTCCTCCGATCCGATCATGATCCGGGTCTTGCACCATCCCTGGCGGCAGCGGACTACAGGATAAGGCCGGGCACGCCACGCTGCCGGGCGCGCACGATCGGCGTGTTGGACATGGTCAAGACGCTCGCATGAGTCGAGCCCGGGTCGGCCGGTTGACAGGATCGCCGCGCCGCTGAAATCCTCTGGCCGAACCGCGCCGCCGCGTCCTGCCCCCACGAAAGCGGATCGGGAGCCGTCATGAGCCAGTTCGAGCCGCAGAACCCGGATTTTGCCGCCGCGGTCGCCGCGAGCTTCGCCCGGCAGGGGTTGATGCAGGCGCTCGGCATCGAGCTGGCCGAGATCGGCCCGGGGCGTTGTGTCCTGGAGGCGGCCGCCGATCCGAAGCTGAGCCAGCAGCAGGGCTTCTTCCACGGCGCGCTGATCGGGGCGATGCTGGATTGCGCCGGGGGCTACGCTGCCTACAGCCTGATGCCGGCCGGCAGCGACGTGCTGACCACGGAATACAAGATCAACTTCCTGGCTGCGGCCGAGGGCGAGCGGCTGATCGCGCGTGGCCGCGTGATCAGGCCGGGGCGCACGCTGACCGTCGCGCTGGCAGAAGCCTTCTGCCGCCGGGGCAGCGTCGAGACGGTGTGCGCCGTACTCCTGCAGTCACTGATCCGCATCGAGGCCAGGGCATGAGCGGCCATCCATGATCCCCTGCCAGCGCCATCTGTTCGAGCTGCCAGAGGCGGTCGCCTATCTCAATTGCGCCTACATGTCGCCGCTCCTGAAGCGGGCGGCCGCTGCCGGCGCCGAGGCGATCGCGCGGAAATGCCAGCCATGGAAGATTAGCGCGGCCGACTTCTTCAGCGACAGCGAGCGCGCGCGGGCGCTCTTTGCCCGTCTGCTCGGCGCCACGGCCGAGGACATCGCGATCGTCCCCGCGGCCAGCTACGGCCTCGCGATCGCCGCGGCCAACCTGCCGCTCGGACCCGGCGAGCGGGTTCTGGTCCTGGCCGAGCAGTTTCCCTCCAACGTCTACACCTGGTGCGAGCTGGCCGGGCACAGCGGCGGTGAGGTTCTGACCATTGAGCGACCATCGGACGGCGGCTGGACCGCCGCCGTTCTGGCCGGGCTGGACGAGCGCGTCCGGATCGTGGCCCTGCCCCATTGTCACTGGATCGATGGCGGCCTGCTCGATCTCATCGCGATCAGCAAGCGCTGCCGCGCTGTCGGCAGTGCTCTGGTGCTCGACGTCACCCAGTCGCTCGGCGCGCTCCCCTTCGATCTCGCCGCGATCCGGCCGGACTTCCTGGTCTGCTCCGGCTACAAGTGGCTGCTCGGCCCCTACAGCCTCGGCTATCTCTATGTCGCACCGCAGCATCAGGGTGGCCGGCCGCTCGAGCAGAACTGGATCGTCCGGGAAGGGAGCGAGGACTTCGCCCGCCTGATCGACTATCGGGCGCGCCATCAGCCGGGTGCCAGGCGCTTCGACGTCGGCGAGCGCTCGAACTTCGCCCTCCTGCCGGTCAGCATCACGGCGCTCGAGCAGCTGCTGGCATGGGAGGTCGAGGCGATCGCGGCGAGCCTCGCCGCCAGGACTGCGGCGATCGCCGAGCGGGCGGCGACGCTTGGCTTGCGCTCGACGCCCGCCGGCCGTCGCGCCGGTCACTATCTCGGCCTGCGCTTTCCCGTAGGCCTGCCGGCGGGACTGCCGGAACGGCTGGCGAAGGAGCAGGTTTACGTCAGCCTGCGTGGCGATTCGCTCCGCGTGACGCCACATCTCTACAACGACGAGGCCGACATCGAGCGCCTGTTCGCCGTGCTCCGCGCGGTTCTCTGAGGCAGCTGCACCTGGCGCCCGCGGCGGGAACTCGGAGCGGTCGCAGACCGTTCTCGGCACGCGGGCACTACAAACGAGGGGTCCTGCCTCGACTTGACCCACGGCGACAGCCCGTCGGTTCTCACCGAGCGGAGCGAGCCGTGGCACACTCGCGACCACGCGACGATGATCAGATCCCGCGCCACGCCGCGCTCCCGCGGCGTACGGCGACCCGGGACGCACGCGATCTTGGCTGGCGGGTCGTCGAAACGACATCGATCGCACTCGCCCTGCTCCTGCTTGCGAGCCTGCTCTGGTTCGCGGCCGACGTCCTGCTGCTCCTGTTCGCCGCCGTCCTGCTCGCGACCCTGCTGCGCGCGGCGACCAACGGCCTGGTCCAGCTGACCGGGCTCCCGGATCGCCTCGCGTTGGCGCTGGTCCTGCTCCTGGCAGTGGCCGGCCTGGTCGCCCTGGGGTTGCTCCTGGCCCCGCAGGTCGCGAGCCAGGTGCCCGAGCTCGTTGACAACCTCGGCCAGGCGATCGAGCGGCTGCAGCAGAGGCTCGGTCTGGCGACGCTGACCAAGGAGCTGGCCAAGGAGGTCAAGCTTTCCGACCTGTTGCCTTCGACGGCGGGCGTTCTTGGCGGAGCCACCGGCATCATCTCGTCGAGCTTCGGCGCGCTCGCCAATGTAGTGATCATGCTCGTGATCGGCGTCTACCTTGCGGCCGATCCCGATCTCTATCTGCGCGGCATCGCGCATCTCGTTCCGGCCCGGCGCCGCCAGGCCACGCGCGAGCTGCTCGAAACCCTGGGCCAGACGTTGCGCTGGTGGATGGTCGGACAGCTGATCATCATGGCCGCGGTCGGCGTGCTGACCTATCTCGGCCTTCGCCTGCTCGACGTGCCGCTCGCGCTGATCCTGGCCCTCGTCGCATTCTTCTTCGTCTTCATCCCGTTCATCGGTGCGATCCTGGCAGGCATTCCCGTGGCCCTGGTCGCCTTCAGCCAGGGGCTGGGCACGGGGCTCTACGCCCTGGCGATCTATTCGGCGATCGAGATGTTCGAGGGCTACATATTGAGCCCGCTGGTGCAGCGCCGTTCGGTCGCCCTGCCGCCCGCGCTGACCATCGCCGCGCAGGTGCTGCTGGGGGTCCTGCTTGGTGTCCTCGGCGTGGCGCTCGCGACCCCGATCGCCGCGGCCGCCATGGTTGCCATCCAGCGGCTGTACGTCGAGGAGCTGCTTGGCGACGACGGTGACATACGGGCGAACCGCTCCTGAGCGGGGCATCGGCCTTGGCCGGCAGCCCGCGGCGCCGTCGCTACCGCCGGGCGCTACGACCGTTGTGAGTCGAAGGTCGCGGCGCTGAGCAGCCGTTGCGGTAGGGTCGACGGCACCCAGCCTTGACGTAGGTGCGCTTCCCTTGTCACCCTCGGGCTCGACCCGAGAGTCCCGCTGGACGCCGGGTCAGAGCCCGGCAATGACCAGCAAGGCCCGCCATGCCTGAGGACCTGTTCGCCCGGAAGAAACCGATCATCGCCATGGCCCATCTCGGGCTGCTGCCGGGTGTGCCCGGTTACGATGCGAAGGACGGGATCGATGCCCTGATCGCGGCGGTCGCGGCGGATGTCGACAAGCTCCAGGCGAGCGGGGTCGATGCCATCATGTTCGGCAACGAGGCCGATCGGCCCTACCTTATGAGAGCCTCACCCGATCGGGTCAAGCGCTTCATGGCGCGGGTCGAGGAGCTCCGCTGAGCGATGGCGCTGACCATCGGCATCGACATCGGCACGACCTCGACCATCGGCATCCTGATCGACACCGAAGGCGCCACTTTGGCCCTCGCCTCGCGCCCGACCGAGCTCCATTCGGAGCACCCGGGTTGGGCCGAGGAGGAGCCCGAAGAGTGGTGGCGGAATACATGTGCGGTGACCCGCGAGCTGCTGCAGACCTCGGGCCGCAAGGGCAGCGACATCGCGGCGGTCGGCGTCACCGGGATGCTGCCGGCGGTGGTCCTGCTGGACGGCGCGGACCGGCTGCTCCGCCGCAGCATCCAGCAGAGCGACGGCCGGACCGGCCGCGAGGTCGAGGAGCTGCGCGCCGAGTTCGAGCCGGCCGAGTTCGTCCGCCGGACCGGCAACGGCATCAATCAGCAGCTGGTCGCGGCCAAGCTGCGCTGGCTCGAGCGCCACGAGCCCGAGGTGTTCAGCCGGATCGGAGCCGTCTTCGGCTCCTACGACTACATCAACTGGCGCCTGACCGGCGTGAAAGCGCTCGAGCACAACTGGGCGCTCGAGTCGGGCTTCGTCGACCTCGCGCGCGGACAGCCGGCAGCCGACCTGGTGGCGCTCGGCCACATCGAGCCGCTGGTCCTCCCGCCGGTGCGGGCCTCGCACGAGGTAATCGGGGAGGTCACGGCCGAGGCCGCCGCGGCGACCGGCCTCGCGGCCGGGACGCCGGTGGTGGCGGGCTGCGCCGACCACATCGCCTCGGCCTTCGTCGCCGGCATCCGGAGCGACGGCGACCTCCTGATCAAGTTCGGCGGCGCAGGCGACATCCTGCTCGCAACCGATACTCCGAAGCCGGATCCGCGCCTGTTCCTCGACCATCACCTCGTGCCTGGCCTCTTCATGCCGAACGGCTGCATGGCCTGCTCGGGCGCGGTGCTGAACTGGATCGTGCGCGAGCTGGCCGGCGGAATCGAGGAGGCAGCGGGCCCCGGCGAGAAACCGCACGCCTACCTCGACCGC
>JBKPDM010000433.1:0-8038 GCA_046727895.1 Pseudomonadota bacterium
GTGCCGTAACGTGTGCGGCGTGACCCGCTTCTTGATCTCGGCCATGTGGGCGCGGCAGCATGGCAAGCACGATTGAGTCGACGTGTGGTCAGCGGCAACAGCGGATCGCGGCCTGGGAACAGCCAGGCCTGAGGCCGTGCGATGCGATACCAGTCGCGCAGCAGCTCGAGCAGTTGGGGTGAGAGCATCGCATGGCGATCCTTGCGCCCTTTGCCCTGCTCGACCCGGATCATCATGCGCTGGGAGTCGATGTCGGAGACCTTCAGCGCTGCAACCTCCGACACGCGCAGGCCCGCGCCATAGGCCGCTCCGAACGCCGCCTTGTACTTCGGCCCCGGTGCTGCCTCCAGAAAGCGCACCACCTCCTCGAGCAGAACATCGACATCCGGGTGATCCAGGTCCGTTGGGGCACGCCAAGCTCGACACCACGGCGCTCTACGCCCGGGTCGCCACCACCACGATCCGCGCCGTGACCAGTCCGCTCGACCGGCTCGGGCCGCTCACCGACAGGAAGCCGAGACCGGAGGCCTGACCCGGCGGCGGTGCGCCGCCCGAGGCTGGAGGTCGCCGACATCTTCGATCGCCACGGCGCCGCCTGGCGCCGAGCCAATGCGGGCCATGTGAGCCTCGGCCAGCTTCAGGCGATGTCGGCCATCGCGAGCTGCCGGACCGCGGCGCTCGGCGGCCACGTCACGCGCTGCGAGGACTGCGCGCACACCCAGATCGCCTACAACTCGTGCCGCAACCGCCACTGCCCGAAGTGCCAGGGCGCCGCCGCCAGGGACTGGCTGGCGGAGCGCGAAGCCGAGCTCTTGCCGGTGCCCTACTTCCACGTCGTCTTCACCTTGCCGGCCGCGATCGCCGCCATCGCTTACCACAACAAGGCGGTGATCTACGACCTGCTGTTCAAGGCGTCGTCCGAGACGCTGCTGACCATCGCCGCCGATCCCAAGCATCTCGGCGCGAGGATCGGGATCACCGCGGTGCTGCACACCTGGGGCTCGGCGATGACCCATCATCCGCACCTGCACATGATTGTGCCCGGCGGTGGAATCGCGCTCGATGAATCCAGGTGGGTCGCGTGCAGGCCGGGCTTCTTTCTGCCGGTACGCGTGCTCTCGACGCTCTTTCGCAGGCTGATGCTGGAAAAGCTCGCCGCGGCGCATGCCGCCGGCAAGCTGCAGTTCTTCGGCGAGCGCGCTCATCCCGCCGCTGCCGATGTCTTCGCCACCTTCCTCGCGCCGCTCAAGACGACGCGGTGGTTCGTCTACAGCAAGAGACCCTTCGCCGGACCCCAGGCGGTGCTCGCCTATCTCGCGCGCTACACCCACCGCGTCGCCATCTCGAACCGCCGGCTGGTCGCCCTCGACGCGGACCGCGTCACGTTCCGATACAAGGACTACCGCCGGAACGGGCAGGAGCGCTACCGGACCATGACCCTCGCGCCCGGCGAGTTCATCCGGCGCTTCCTGCTGCACGTCCTCCCCAAGGGCTTCCACCGCATCCGCCACTACGGGCTCTTCGCCAGCGCCCCACGCAAGGCGAACATCGCCCACGCCAGGGAGCTGCTCGCCGCGCCCGAGCCGGAAACGATGCGCGCCAAGACGACCAGTGCTGCCGCGGCGCCGAACGACCATCGCCCGCCATGCCCGTGCTGCGGCGGGCGCATATTTTTATTCCGACAAGCCGCGGCCCCCCGACGGGGCTTGCGCATAATGACGACTTATCCTATAGGGAATATGAACCGAAACCATCGCTGCGGGAGGCAGCCATGCGGATTGCGATCATCGGCGCCGGCTTCAGCGGCTGCCAGCTGGCGATCGAGCTGCTGCGGAGCGGCCCGTCGCCGATCGACATCCTTCTGTTCGACCAGTCGGCGACCTTCGGACCGGGCGTCGCCTTCGGCGCCCGCCACGACCGGCTGCTGCTCAACACGCGGGTCGCCAACATGAGCGCGCTCGCGACCGATCCGAGCCATTTCCTGCGCTGGCTGTGGGCGAACGATCTGCCGGAACACCCGGCGGCCTCGATCCCGCCCTCCGGCCATGCCTTCGTTGCGCGCGGCGTCTACGGCCGCTATCTCGCCGAGCTCTTGGACCGGTCGGAAGCGGAGGCGCCGGGCGACCTCGCACTGCTCCGGATCGGCCACCGGGTCGTGGGGCTGACCGAGGAGGGGGGCGGCCTGCAGCTGCAGCTCGGCGACGGCAGCGCGCGCACGGTCGACCTCGCGGTGCTCTGCATCGGCAACCTGCCGCCCCGGCTGCCGGAGGCGCCAGGCGTCGAGACGGTCGCTGGCCCGCGGCTGATCGCCAATCCGTGGGACGAGGCGAGCCTCGCCCGGATCGAGCCGAACGATTCGGTGCTGGTGCTGGGCAGCGCGCTCACCATGATCGACGTCGCGGTCCTGCTCGCCGATCGCGGCCACCGGGGGCCGATCCTCGCGCTGTCACGCCACGGTCTGCTGCCGCTGGAGCACGCGCCGACGCGGCGGGCGCCGCCCCTGGAGTGGCTGGAGGGGCCGCTGACCGCTCGCCTCCTGTTCCGGCACATCCGCCGCGAGGTTTCGCGCGCCGCGCGTACGGGCGTCGACTGGCGCTCGGTGCTGGATGCCTGGCGCGATCACATGCCGCTGCTCTGGCAACGGCTGCCGGCGGGCGAGCGGCGGCGCTTCCTGCGCCACGTCCGTCCCTGGTGGGAGGTCCACCGCCACCGCATGGCGCCCGAGATCGCGGCCCAGATCTACGCCATGCAGGCCGCCGGCCGGCTCGAGATCCGGGCCGGGACGCTCGTGTCCTATCAGGGCGGCAGTGAGGGGATCGGGGTGCGCTTCCGGCCGCGCGGCATGGACGTCGAGACCCGGATCCTCGGCGACTGGCTGGTCAACTGCGCCGGCCCGGCGCTCGATTTCCGGCGGGTCGACGAGCCGCTGATCCGCGACCTGCTGCGCCGCGGCCTCGTGCGGGCCGAGCCGCTCGGGCTCGGCCTCGAGACCACGCGCGGCCTGCAGCTCGTGCGCCGGAGCGGGCGCCCGCACCCGAGCCTGTTCGCGCTCGGCCCGCTGACCCGGGGCACCTTCTGGGAGACCAGTGCCGTGCCCGAGATCCGCGAGCAGGGCCGGACGCTGGCCAGGCGCCTGGCGATGAACGGCGCCGTTCGCGCCGCCTAGGCGACCGCCTGCCGCTCGGTCGCGGGCACGTCCTGTGGGGCGCCGGCGAGCGCATCGGCGAGCGTCGTTCGGTCGAGCACGTCGCTCACCAGCTGATGGGTGCGTGCGAACACGCGGCGGATCGCACAGCTCTCCTCGCCCGGGCAATCCTCGCACCGGCGATACGCCATCCTGCTGAGACAGGGCAGCGGCGCCAGCGGACCGTCGATGATCCGGACCACCTGCCCGAACGAGATCTCGCTCGCCGGCTTGAGCAGGCCGTAGCCGCCATGCCGGCCGCGCCGGCTCTGCACCAGACCGTGGTGCTTGAGATCGAGGAGGATCTGCTCGAGGAACTTCTTGGGCAGGTTGTGGCGCTCGGCAATGTCCGAGATCAGCAGCGCCCGATCGTCGCCCGCCTCGGCCAGAGCCAGAAGGGCGCGGAGTGCGTATTTCGCTTTTTGCGAGAGCATCGGAGACAGTCATTTCGAATCGCGCGCGGCCGACCTGGGCCACGCTTCTCCAGCTACATATAATCTCTACTGGATAAATAGGGAATATGTTGATTACAGAAATCTGTAGCGCCAGCGCAACAAGCCCGCGACCAATCGACGCAAGCTCGACCGCCAGAATGACCGATCGGCCGGAAAAAGGGGCGTTCCAGGGATTGTGGCCCCGACGCAACGAAGGTGGGCGGCGCGCCGGTCAGAACGACCAAACCATCGGGATCACCAGCAGCGCGACCGCGATCACGATCACCTCGAGCCCCAGCCCGACCCGCCAATAGTCGCCGAAGCGATAGCCGCCGGGTCCCATGATGATCGTGTTGTTGTGGTGGCCGAACGGCGTCAGGAAATCGCACGAGGCACCGATCGCGACCGCGATCAGGAAGGCGTCCGGCGAGATTTGCATGCGTGTGGCGATGCCGATCACGATTGGCGCCATGATCACGACGGTCGCGGCGTTGTTGAGCACTGGCGTAATCGCCATCGTCATCAGCAGGACGGCGCCGAGCATGACGAGCGGGCCCAGGTCGCCCGAGATCATCATAATGCTGCTGGCGATCAGCTGCGCGGCGCCCGTGTCCTGGAGCGCATCGCCCAGCGGAATCATCGCCCCGAGCAGCACGATTATCGGCCAGTCGATGCTCTCGTAGACCTGGGCCGGGCGGATGACGCGCAGTAGCACCATCAGGACGACCACGAGCGTGAATGCGGCCGCCGCCGGCAGGACGCCTGAGGCTGCGGCGGCGATCCCGGCCGCGAACAGGCCGATCGGCAGGGCCACGCGCCGGGGCTCGAGCCCGAGGGCCCGCCGTTCCAGCGGTAGGCAGCCGAGATCGGCGAGGGCGGCGCGCAGGCGGGCGGGTTCACCCTCCAGCAGCAGCACGTCGCCGGTGCTGAGGGTGGCATCGCGAAGCCGTCCTTCGAACCGGCGCCCCTGACGTGCTGCGGCCACCAAGTTGATGCCGTAACGCCGGCGCAGATCGAGCGAGAGCGGGCTGCTGCCCTGGACAACGGCGTTGGGCAGGACCACGGCCTCGATCAGATCGGGTCCGGCGCCCTCCGGCGCCCCCGGCTGCCTCTCCCGTTCGACCAGTTCCAGCTGATCCGCCTCGATCGTGCGCTCCAGAGCCGCGGTATCGGCTTCCAGCAGCAGGATGTCGCCCGATTGCAGCACCACGGCATGCGTTCGGCCGAACATGCGCCGGCCGTCCCGAACGATGCCCAAGACCCGGGCGTTCCGGCTGGTTTCGTACTGAGCCACCTCTAGGCCGATGACCGGTGACGAATGCGGCACGCGCGCCTCCGTGACGTAGTCCTGGATGTCGAACGCGTCGTCCCGCCGCGGCAGTCCATCGCGCGTCGGGAGAAGACGCCAGCCGAGCAGCAGGAGGTAGGCGATGCCTGCGGCGCTGAGCGCGAGCCCGGTCGGCGCGAAGTCGAACAGCAGGAAGCGCTGTCCGGTCGCTTCGGCCCGAAAGGCGGAGATCAAGAGGTTGGGCGGCGTCCCGATCAGGGTCGTCATGCCCCCGAGCAGGGTTGCGAACGACAGCGGCATCAGGAGGAGGCCGGGGGAATATCCATGGCGGCGAGCCGTGGACATGGCGACCGGCATCAGGAGAGCGAGAGCGCCGACGTTGTTCATGAAGCCCGACAGCATCGCCCCGAGCACAGAGAATGTGGCGAGGTGCGCTATCCGCGCGCTGCTGGCGCCGATCAGCCTGCCGGCCAGGGCGTCGATCGCCCCGGAGCGCGCAAGCGCGCGGCTGATCACGAGCACCGCGGCCACGGTGATCACCGCTGGGTTGCCGAATCCGGCGAAGGCCCCCTCCGGCCCGATCAGCCCGAGCAGGACGGCCACCATTAGGCTGGTCATCGCGACCACGTCGTAGCGCCAGCGGTCCCAGACGAACACCGCCAGGGTCGCCGCCAGCACGGCCAGGATCGCAGCCTGTTCCCAGCTCATGACGCATCACAGAGTGAACTCGGTCAGTTCTATGGTGCCACCTGCGCCCGCGAAGGGGCAGACTGCTGTCGCCCTGCCCCTATGTTCGGAAGAATTGCCGCCAAGGGTGCTCGGCAAGCGGGCCAGTGCGCGGCCTGCAAAGCGGTCTTCGATCCCGATCTCGAGCAGGGCGGCAACACCAACGTGGTGGTGCGCCGCGACTCTGCCACCGGCGAGACGACCCGTGTTCTCGTCCACCGCTGGTGCCGTCCGGGACACTTCGAATGAGCTGGCTGATGCTTGAGCCGGATGCGGGGCAAGTCGCACGTACGGGTCTGAGGGGGCTGGGCGGGCCGCAAGACCTTCCCGGCTACCCGACGCTGTGGTCGAACCGTCTTCTGTGTGAGATTTCAAAGACTTAGAATAACACGCCATCCTATGGATTAGTGGAGAATTGTTGATTCTCCAAGGTACCGGAAGTCGGAAGGATTCGCGGCCGACAAAGCGTCCGACTGGACTATCAAGCCCGAAGATCCCTCCTCGACCAAGTCAGGCGCGGTACTCAAACATGAAAAGCGTCGCTGCACATGACCCGCGATGGTTTGACCGGCGTATCGACCTCGCCCACCAGGTCCGGATCTCCTCTGCCAAGAAGTGCTCCGAGCACCTGTGCGTGGGGAGCTCTTTTGGCGTGACCACGTCGGGATGGGCATCGACCCAGAGCACACTGAGGTCTCCCCCGTATCGCGTGTTCAGGTAGGCCATCGGGGCCAGATCGATGAGGACGCCCCGGGGCGGCGATCAAGGTGGCCGCTACGCGCGCGCCGGCTCGGGATGGATGCCGCGAAGGTTGGCACCCTGACGGATCAGCTCGGCCTGGATCCGGGCGACCGGCACCGCGCGCGTCGGGAGCCCGTGACCGGCGGCGAGGGCCGCGCAGACCCCGGCCGCTTGGCCGGTCGCCATCACGATCGGCATCACGCGATAGGAGGAATGGGCCTCGTGGCTGCCCGAGATGCAGCGGCCGGCGACCAGCAGCCGGTCGAGCCCCTGCGGCAGCAGGCAGCGCAGCGGGATGTCGTAGGCCTCGCCGTCGGGCAGGCGCTTCAGGACCGTGCCGCTGCCCTTGGGGTTGTGGATGTCGACCGGATAGGCGCCGCGCGCGATCACGTCCTCGAACTTCCGCGCCTCGAGCACGTCGGCGGCGGTCAGCCGGTAGTCGCCCGTGATCCGGCGGCTCTCGCGCACGCCGGTGTGGACGCCGCTCTGGGCGAGGTAGGCGCGCTCGAAGCCCGGCACCCGCCTTTGCAGGAAGGCCGCGATCTGGCGCAGCTGGCGGCGGCTCTGCCATTCGGCAAAGCTCCAGTCGAACACGTCGGTCGCGAGCACGCGGGTCACGCGCGTGCTGTTGACGCTGACCTCGTGCTCGTGCGGCGTGCCGAAGAACAGGATGTCCTCGCGCGGCAGGTCGAGCTCGCCCGCTTCGCTCGCCCTGCGGATCAGATCCCACAGGCCGTGCACGCCGCGCCACTGGTTGGGGTGGTTCCGGACGTAGGCCTCGAACGCCGTCCGCTCGAACTGGACCATGCGGAACATGAGCGTCATCGGCTGGACCAGGCCGTCCTCGCGGCCGATCTCGTAGGCGGCGCCCGCGCGTGTTGCGATGTCGCCATCGCCCGTGCAGTCGACCACGACCCGCGCGCGCAGCACGACCGGGCCGGACTTGGTCTCGAACACCACGCCGCGGCCCTGGCCGGTCTCGACCACGCCGCTTGCGAAGGCGTGGAACAGGAGCTCCACGCCCGACTCGTCGAGCAGGCCCAGCACCTCGAGCTTGAACAATTCCGGGTCGAACGGCACGACGTAGCCGGTCGCGAGCGAGGGTTGGATCGCGCCGCCGCCAGCGATCAGCCGGCCGAGCAGGCGCGCCAGCACGCCCGCGACCACGGGCTCGCCTGGCCCATGGTCGGCCGGGAACAGCTTGGCGCCGCCTGATCGCTCGAAAGCCGCGCGCTGGGTGTGGAACGACATCAGCGGCATGACCAGCGCCGCGGTTGCATTGCCGCCAAGGAAGCCGTAGCGCTCGGCCAGGATCACGCGCGCGCCGGCATCGGCCGCACCGATCGCCGCGCCGATCCCGGCCGGGCCGCCGCCGACCACGAGCACGTCCGCCGCGCCGCCGATGATCGCCGCGCGGGCCGGCAGCGTGATCGTCTCGGGAGCGGGGGGACGCGCGAGGGCCGGCATGGCTCCCTACCGGCTGGCTCAGGCGGCGCCGCGGGCGCCGGCCTGCGACTGCTCGAGCAGGCGGACCGCGATCTGGTTGCTCGCCTTCGCACGCTCGCGCAGGGGTGGCAGCGCCTTACTGATGCGCGCCTGCAGCGGCCGGCGCCGGTCCCAGGCCTGGTCGATGTAGGCGATCAGCTGGCCGGCGCTGACCTGCGC
>JBKPDM010000434.1:0-7270 GCA_046727895.1 Pseudomonadota bacterium
CGACTGCAAAGGTCGTCGCGAGAACGTCACTCTCGGTGATCTTACTTACGACAATATGAATGTCGGAACTCAGGCCTAACGCTGAAAATACGGTTGCCGCCAGCAGGTATCGGCTCGCAATCTTATGAAATTCGGGCACAACGTCGCCTTGATATACGATGCGATGATACGCGGCCGGGGCAATCAGCAAGACGGTCGCGAGCACGATCAGTGCAATTGCCACGGCATGGATCTCTTTCGCAGTGGCAGGCAGCGCCGCGAACTCGTTCGTCAGAACGATCGCCAGCTGGAATCCCAGAAGAGCCTGAGCCCCCGGCAGGATGACGCGAGCCTCGGTGAGAGCATAATTGATCTTTTCGGCGGTTGACGTCTTTTCATCTGCCATGACTGAGCCTCTCTCATTGTGCCTGATCGCGAACGGCCCGTACCAGAAGCCAAGCGCAATGCAGAAACCCGCCAGCCCGAATAGGATGCCAAGCCAAAGTCCAGCGACGCGTGTCCCGGCGATATAGAGGTCAAACGCCAGCGCCACGCCGAAGGGGAGAAGCGTGACAAGCGCCATCTTCGTGATGAACCGATTGATGGCGGCCGTCGCCTCGCCGCGTTCGACAATGCGATGACGCGCACTCGGTGCTATCAGAAGCCCAATGACAACCACCATGATGCAAAGGACACCGACCTCGATCGTCTTCTCATGCGCGCTGAGTGTCTCGAAAGCGTTCTGGAATGGTGCCTGGAACTGGAAGCCAAGGAAGATCTGCGCTCCCAACATCAGCATCCGCGACTCATTGAGAGCGGTCTTTGTCTTCTCTGCGAGCGACATCGGAGGCCGCCAGTTTGGTTGGACCTGGGGGATAGTAGCCAAAGAGAGATGTTCCATGGCCACACCCGATCCCAGATCGACCAGCACATCGGTCGTCCTATGGCGAGAAACATCGCGCCCGTGGCCGCGCCCGCAGCGCCGCCTAGCAGCGCTCCGGCAAGCGGGCTGCCGCCCACCATTTCGGAGGTGCCGGCACCCGCCGCAGCGCCAATACCGCCGCCGCTGATCGCTCGACCGCGAGCAGCAGACCGATGATCGTGAACGCCAATGCCGGTGCGTTGCATGGCTGGTCCCTTTCGGCGTGAGACCTGGTTCGACAACGCCGCGCGGGATGAGGAGTTCCCAATTTTGCCCCCGAGCGGCCGTCACCCCCGAATTGGAGCTTGACGTACACGGCAAGGGCCGATCCGGCGCCGCGCAACCAGGCCGCGTCGTGATCGCCACAGATTCACATTCGAACCGCGACAACATCCGACTCGAAGGGGTTGGGATGGGGAGAGAACCCGATCAGCGCGCTCGAGGAGCGTCATACGCCGTTCCGGCTGCATGCTGACTGTCCTCACTACGGCTTGCTCCGGCTGAGAGGGATACCTCAGCGGCCGGCGCGGCAGGGCAGCGGAGGTGCATCCACGAGTAACCGCGACCGGCCAGAACTCCGCCCAAAACGAGGTCCCAAAGCGCGAACGATCGGTTCGGCGCGCGCCCGGCGCTACTTCCGATGCGCATGGGCGTGCCTGCTGCACCGGAGGGGGCAAACTCGACCGTCAGCGATCGGCAATCGCGGGAACGTCGGTCAAGAGGAACGCTTTGACGATCCGAGACGTTGGTGCGCATCACCACCTGCGTCATGGAGCAAAGCCCTGATGAAAATCGCGCAGATAGCGCCCCTGATCGAGAGCGTTCCGCCGCGCCTATACGGTGGCACCGAGCGGATCGTCGCCTATCTGACTGAGGAGCTGGTGCGGCAGGGTCACGAGGTCACCCTGTTCGCGAGTGGCGATTCGCTCACCTCAGCCGAGCTGGTACCCGGCGCCCCGCGGGCGCTCCGGCTCGATCCGACGGTCCGCGACCCCTTGCCACACTACATGATCATGCTTGACAAGGTACGCCGACGCGCTCCCGAGTTTGATGTCCTGCACTTTCACTTGGACTATCTGCACTTCCCGCTCCTGCGCGACTTGGCCGGGCGCACGGTGACCACCGCGCACGGCCGCCAGGACCTGCCTGAGCTGCCGCTGGTGTATTCGGCCTTTCCGCAATTCCCGCTGATCTCGATCTCCGACGACCAGCGGCGGCCTTGCCCGCATGCCCATTGGTTGCGAACGATCCCGCACGGCCTGCCGGCCGATCTCTGCCGGTTCGCGCCGCGCGCAGCCGGCGGCTATCTCGTCTTCCTGGGTCGGATCTGCCCGGAAAAGCGGCCCGACTACGCGATCGAAATCGCGCAGCGTGCAGGGCTCGAGCTCAAGATCGCGGCCAAGGTTGATCCGGTCGATCAAGCCTACTTCGACGCGGTGATCCGGCCACTGCTGTGCGACCCCCTGGTCGAGTACATGGGCGAGATCGGCGATGCGGACAAGGCAGCGTTGCTCGGCGGCGCCCGGGCGCTCTTGTTTCCAATCGAGTGGCCCGAGCCCTTCGGCTTAGTCATGATCGAGGCGATGGCCTGCGGCACGCCGGTGATCGCCTATCGCCGAGGCTCGGTCCCCGAGGTACTCGAAGATGGCTTGACGGGCTTTGTGGTTGACGACATTGAAGAGGCGGTGGTCGCCGTAGCGCAGCTCGAGCGGCTCGACCGAGGCTTGGTCCGCGCCCGTTTTGAGCGGCGGTTCACGGCGCAACGGATGGCACACGACTACATCGCCGCCTATCGTTCGCTGACGACGATCCTCGAGCTGCCGCTGGTCAACGCGGCGCCCGGTCATGGGATCAGTCAGCGGCGGCCGGAGCACGGGGACGAGTACGACGCCGTCAATGCTGCCTGACGATGGGCTGATGAAGGCTTCTGGCCCGCCGGCCGGGATCACGGCACCGTTGCCGGCAGCGGCCGTGCAGTTTTACATTCCCGCCAGCTCGTCGTTGCAGGAACGGCAGCCGCGCACGCTGAAGCACGGCGACACCTTCGGGCTGTTTGACCATTACGGCGACATCGTGCCGGGGGAGGGCAGTCCGGAGGGGCTGTATCACGAAGACACGCGGTTTCTGTCAGGCCTCCAGCTGCTGATCAACGAGCGCCGCCCTCTGCTACTAAGCTCGACGGTCCAGGACAACAACGCGCTCCTGACTGCCGATCTGACCAACCCGGATTTCTTCGTGGACGGCCGGCTGGTCCTGCGGCGCAACACGATTCACATCGTGCGCGCCCGCTTCATCTGGCAGGCCGCCGCCTGCGAGCGGCTGGCGATACGCAATTTCGACGCGCGGCAGCACCGTGTCCTTCTGTCGTTCGCCTTCCAGAGCGACTTCGTCGATCTGTTCGAGGTGCGCGGCCACCGGCGCGCCCGGCGTGGCGAGACGGCGGTCGAGATCTGCCCGCCCCATGCCGTCGTCTTTTCCTATCGCGGTCTCGACGACGAGCGGCACCTGGTGGCCCTGGAGTTCGTGCCAGCGCCCGATCGACTTGTGGTCGATCACGCGGCCTTCGATCTGCGGCTTGAGCCGGGCCACCGGATATCCCTGTTCTTGACCGTCAAGTGCGACGAGCGACCGGAGCACGCGCCCCGGCCCGAGCGATTCTTTGTTGGTCTGCGCTGCGCCCGGCGCGCGCTGCGCACCTCCGCCTCGCGTGCCGCCGCGGTTGCAACCTCGAACGAGATCTTCAACGAGATCCTCTCCCGCTCGGTCGCCGACCTCGCGATGCTGTTGACCGAGACCGCGCACGGCCCCTTCCCCTATGCGGGGATTCCCTGGTTCAGCACCGCGTTCGGCCGCGACGGCATCATCACCGCGATGCAGCTGCTCTGGCTCGACCCGACGATCGCTCGCGGCGTGCTTCGCTTCCTGGCCGCTCGACAGGCTACCGGCTTCTCGGCCGAGGCCGATGCCGAGCCGGGCAAGATCCTGCACGAGACCCGGCGTGGCGAAATGGCGCGGCTCGGCGAGATCCCGTTCGGCCTGTACTACGGCAGCGTCGACAGCACGCCGCTGTTCGTCATGCTCGCCGGACTGTACTTCAAGCGGAGCGGCGATCTCGAGACAATCCGCGCCCTCTGGCCAAACCTCGAGGCGGCGCTCGCCTGGATCGACGAGTACGGGGATTGCGACCGCGACGGTCTGGTCGAATACCAGGCGCGGCCCGGGCGCGGGCTCAGCAATCAGGGCTGGAAGGACTCGGAGGACTCGATTTTCCACGCCGACGGGCATCTGGCCGAGGGCGCGATCGCGCTCGCCGAGGTCCAAGGCTATGTCTACGCCGCCAAGCGGGCGGCGGCCGACCTGGCGCTGGCGCTCGGCGATCAGTACCGAAGTGCCGAACTCGACGCGCAGGCCGAGCGGCTGCGGCAGACGTTCGAGGCCGCCTTCTGGTGCGCCGACCTTGGCACCTATGCGCTCGCTCTCGACGGCGACAAGCAGCCGTGTCGCGTACGCGCCTCCAATGCCGGTCAAGTGCTACTCTCGGGCATCGCGGCGCCAGATCGGGCGGCGCAGGTCGCGGATCTGCTGCTAGAGCCGACGTTTTTCTCCGGCTGGGGCATCCGCACCCTCGCCGCCTCTGAGGCGCGCTACAATCCGATGTCGTACCACAACGGCTCGGTCTGGCCGCACGACAACGCGCTGATCGCGCGGGGTTTCGCCCGCTATGGCCTGAGCGTGCCAACGTTGCGCGTCTTCTCGGGCCTGTTCGAAGCTGCGGCGTACATGGATCTGCGCCGCCTGCCGGAGCTCTTCTGCGGCTTTCGCCGGCTGCCGGGCAGTGGACCGACCTTCTACCCGGTCGCCTGCTCGCCTCAGGCCTGGGCAAGCGCCACGCCGTTCGTTCTCCTGGAGGCGTGCCTCAGGCTCGAGTTCGACCCCACATTGCAGGAGATCCGTTTTCGCCAGCCGCGCCTGCCGGAGTTCCTGGACGAGGTCACCATTCGCAAACTCACCCTGGGCGACAGCCGCTTCGACATCATGCTGCGGCGCTACGGCAACGAGGTCTCACTTAACCTCCTCGACCGCCAGGGCGACGGCCGGGTAGCAGTCACGCTCTGACGCGCCGGTACATCGCCAAGGATTGAGTTCGCTGCTTTCCGCGGCGCCATGGTCAAGCTGACGGCTAACGAGCCGGTCGCCGACAGCACGGATGTGGCTATTAACCCCTATATCGACACCAATTTTGCCTGCGATTACGATCATAACTGCCTGCGTGCGGTGGAAGAGGCACCGGGCGGTCTCACCGATTTTGAAAAGAAGGTGAAGAAGGCGTATCACACCAGGCCCACCGCCGCGTTTATTAGCTCGGCCTCGAGCTACCACGTCGTCAGGGACGTGTGTTCGGGGGCGGTGCTCGGCTGTGCGTTCTTCTCGAACACCATCGAGGTCTACGACCGCAGCGGCAAGCTTGTCGCGGCGATCAACAATGAGAGGTGGCTCGAAACGCCGGCGCTCGACCCGGTCGACTTCATCGGCGCCGGTCTTGCCGTTAAGGCGCTCAAAACGCTGACGGATACGTTGCTCGCGAGATCGTCGCGGTCCTGGAGGATGAGGCAACACTGGAAGGCGTGGCGGCCGGGATTGGCGGGGGCGCCGCGCGCGCTCCAAAAATGCTTCCGCTGTTTGAGTGGGGGGCCCCCAAGTGGTTTTTACAAGGAGAGTACGGCATTACCAGGCCGTGGGGAGATATCTTTCTTAATCCGGCGCTCGAGCCAGGATCGTCGCTGTTTATTACGCGCTCTGGCACGAAGGTGTTCACCGGTTTCTGTCGCCCCTCGGCGGTTTCCTCCGCGGATTCCGTTGGAGGGCGAAGGCATGGTTCTACAAGAACTCGCATCTCCTCAAATACACGAAGGAGGCGTTGGCGGAGACCGTGGCGAGCGGAAGTCTCCGCGCCGGCCTGCGTTATCCCTTCCAGCGCCCCGACTTGTATGGCATTAAAGGCTATCGCCTGGTGCTGGAGGGAGTGGGCGCGCTCGGCGCCGAATACACTCGCCGATTCGTTATTTGGCAGCGACCGCGACAAATAGGGGGTTAGCGCCGGACACACACGCTGGTGCCCATGCTCTGCACGCCGGTTTCGCGCTCGCCATCGAAGACTACCCGCAGCGACGATAACCATTGGCCGCCGGGTCGCCGACGCTACCCCATCAAGCAGACGACCACGCCCGTGCCGGCGAGGGGGGCGTGGACGGTGGCGCACTCCCCATGAGCGCGGGCACCTCGTTCCATGGGCGCAGGAAGCCGAACAGATCGGCGTGCCAGCGCCGCACCATGGTGGGGGTCCAGGACGAGGCGAAGCACGCGATGAGCGGCGATGTCGCCGTTGAAGTCTTGCGAGGTTGAGAAGCCCCAGCCCCAGCGGTAGATGCCGAACAAGGCGCTGGTGTTGGTCGCCGCTGCTGTGCTGGAGGCCCGCGACCAGCCGTCCACGTACAGCTCGAGGCGTCCTGGTCGCGATGTCCCGACGATCGTCCGACCAGGTCGTATCGTTCACGATCGCGACGGATGACCTGTGCCTGCCTGGCACAGCCGGTCTCGCCCACCCTCTTGATCGACTTGCCTGCAGATTCTGTCTAACCCAACAGCGACTATCACCACCGGCGGCCGCGCCGCGACCGGCGGGCCGCCACCTCCATTGCCACCCGCCGTCGCGAATGCCGCGTCCAACTCCGGCCGGAGCATGCCGAGCGGGTTGGCGCTCCAACGAGCGACCATGACGTCGTCCCACGCTGCGCCGAGCGCACCGAAGAACGGACGTAGGCCTTGTCGAGCGCCCCGCTGCCGGTGAAGCGACGGCCGAACCGGTAGCGGCCGAATGCTGGTGGTCGCCTATTCGACGACCTCGATGGCGAACCAGGTCTGGCTATGGGGCTCCACGTTGAGCGAGGCGCCGGCAGAGTGCCAGACCGACAGCTCGAAGACATCGCCCGCGCTCACCACCAACGCCGGGCTTGCGAGGTTTTGACCCGCGAGCCCGGCGGCGCCGTGGCGCGCCATGGGCTGGCCCTGGAAGGCCGCGCCGTTCTTCGTGACCAGCGCCTGCCGCTCGCCGGTGGTGTTGCTCTGCCAGCGAATGTTGCCGAGCAACCGGACCCGACTCACCCCGCTCGGCACGGTAAGGCGGGTCGGGTTGCCGGAGTCCCAGAAGCCCTCGGTGTCGAACTCGGTTGCATCCCATGGGATGACGGTGTCCGTACTGTCCGCGATGGGCTCATCGGCCGTGAGCTTGACCATGGCGCCGCGGAACGCGGCAAACTCGATGGCGACAATCCCGAACCAAGTCTGCGGGTCCGCCTCGACGTCCAGGCT
>JBKPDM010000435.1:0-12595 GCA_046727895.1 Pseudomonadota bacterium
TCATAGAAGCGCTGCACGAGCGCCGGCTGGCGAGCGAATGCGTCGGGCGTCGCGACGTCCTCGAGGCGCCAGCCTTCCCAGAGGCCGCCGGCGCCACGAAAGCTGGGCAGACCCGATTCGACCGAGATCCCGGCCCCGGTCAGCACGACCACGCGGCCGCGAGCGGACCCGGATTTGGCGCTCCTGGTCATCTCCCCGCCAGCTAGCCTCGCCTGGTTGTCGCAAGCCTCTCATCCAAATTTGTGCAACGCCGTTGCAAGAGTCCATGGTGCAACTCGAACGAATCCGGAACGCCGCGGTACGCGGTCGAATTCCCGTGAAGTTGCGTGCCTTCCCTTCAACGAGGCGGCGATCCAGAGGCCCGCTGCGAGCGCCCGAGCGATCAGGCGGCGACGAAGTCGGTCTCGACCGCCTCGATGTCGAACGCCGCCACCATCAGGGCGCGGGTGTAGGGGTGCGCGGGCTGCTCGAAGATGGCAGCTGCCGAACCCTGCTCGACGACCTGGCCCGCGCGCATCACGATCACTTCGTCGCTCAGCGCACGCACGACCCGCAGGTCGTGGCTGATGAACAGGTAGGCGAGACCGTGCCGCGCCTGCAGCTCACGGAGCAGATCGACGATCTGGGCCTGCACCGACATGTCCAGAGCCGAGGTCGGCTCGTCCAGGACCACGAAGCTCGGCTCCAGAACGATGGCGCGGGCAATGCTGATCCGCTGCCGCTGGCCACCCGAGAACTCGTGCGGGTAGCGATCCTGGCTGTCGGGGTCGAGCCCGACCTCCTCAAGGACGCGCGACACCAGTCGTCGCCGGCCCTGCCGGTCACCGCCCAAGCCGTGCAGCTTCAGCCCCTCCTCGATGATCTGCCCGACCGACATGCGCGGCGACAGGCTGCCAAAGGGATCCTGGAACACGATCTGCATGTGGCGCCGGAGCGGCCGCAGTCGGCGCGACTGCCAGCTCTGGATGTCGTGATCCCGAAAGCGAATTGCGCCGTCGCTCCGAATCAGGCGCAGCAGGGCCAGACCGAGCGTGGTCTTGCCGGAGCCGCTCTCACCGACTACGCCGACCGTCTGCCCCCGGCGCACGGTCAGATCGACGCCGTCGACCGCCTTGACGTGCCCGACCGTCCGCCGGAGCAAACCGCGCTGGATCGGAAAGTGGACCTTGACCTGGCGCCCGACCATGACCAGCGGCGCATCGGCGGCTGGCGCCAGCGGCTTGCCCTTGGGCTCGGCGACGAGAAGGTGCTGGGTGTAGGCGTGCTGCGGCCGGGCGAACACCTGTCCGACCGGGCCGCTCTCGACGATCCGGCCCTCGGTCATGACGCAGACCCGATCCGCCACCTTGCGCACGATCGTCAGGTCGTGGGTGATCAGCAGCATCGCCATCCCGAGCCGACGCTGCAGGTCCTTCAGCAGGGTCAGAATCTGGGCCTGAATGGTGACGTCGAGCGCCGTGGTCGGCTCGTCGGCGATCAGCAGATCCGGCTCGTTGGCGAGCGCCATGGCGATCATGACCCGCTGCCGCTGGCCGCCGGAAAGCTGGTGCGGATAGGCGTCGAGGCGCTGCTCGGCCTCCTGCAGCTGGACCAGGTGCAGGAGTTCGAGGGTGCGCCGGCGCGCCTCGGTCCGGTTGAGGCCGCGATGCAGCAACAGAGTCTCGCTGACCTGCCTTTCGACCTTGTGCAGGGGGTTGAGCGAGGTCATAGGCTCCTGGAAGATGATCCCGACCCGATCGCCCCGGACCTCACGGAGCGTCGCCTCGCCGGCGCCGATCAGCTCCTTGTCGTCGAGCCGGATGCTGCCGCCGGGATGCCACGCCTTGGGATACGGCAGCAGCTGTAGGATCGAGAGCGCGGTCACCGACTTGCCGGAGCCGCTCTCGCCGACCAGGGCCAGGGTCTCGCCCTGATCGATCGCGAACGACACCTTGCGTACGGCTTCGAGGGTACCACCCTCGACCCGGAAATTCACCGACAGATCCTCGACCTGAAGCAGGCTCATCGCGCGCACGCGCTCAGCGGAAGGTCTTGCGCGGGTCGAACGCGTCGCGCACCGCCTCGCCGATGAAGATCAGCAGCGAGAGCATGACCGCCAGCACGACGAAGCCGCTGATCCCGAGCCAGGGCGCCTGCAGGTTGTTCTTCCCCTGGTTCAGGAGTTCGCCGAGCGACGGCGAGCCGGGCGGCAGGCCGAAACCGAGGAAATCGAGCCCGGTCAGGCTGGTGATGCCACCGATCAGGACGAACGGCATGAAGGTGACGGTCGCGACCATGGCATTGGGCAGGACGTGGCGGCGCATGATCGTGAGATGGCCGACCCCGAGCGCCCGCGCCGCTCGCACGAAGTCAAGATTGCGCGCGCGCAGGAATTCGGCACGCACCAGGCCGACCAGCGCAGTCCAGCTGAACAGCAGCAGGAGGCCGAGCAGCCACCAGAAGTTCGGGGTCACGACGCTCGCGAGGATGATCAGCATGAACAGCGTCGGCATCGAGTTCCAGATCTCGATGAAGCGCTGGAACGATATATCGAGCAGGCCGCCGTAGTAGCCCTGTACGGCGCCGGCGGCGACGCCGACGATCGAGGAGAGGATCGTAAGCACAAGCCCGAACAGGACCGAGATCCGGAAGCCATAGATCACCCGTGCGGTGACGTCGCGCGCCTGATCGTCGGTGCCCAGCCAGTGCGCCCGGCTCGGCGGCGCCGGCGACGGCTCCGTCAGGTCGTAGGCCACGGTATTGTAGCTGTATGGAATCGGCGGCCAGATCGCCCAGCCCTTCTCGGCGATCATCTGCTGGACCGCGGGATCAGTGTAGACTGCCTCGGTCGGAAAGAAGCCGCCGAAGGTGGTTTCCGGATAGGTCTCCAGCAGCGGATAGTAATAATGACCGTCATAGAAGATCAGGAGCGGGCGGTCGTTCGCGATCAACTCGGCGAACAGGCTGACGAAGAACAGCACGAGGAATATGTACAGCGAGACGCAGCCGCGCCGGTTGGCATAGAAGTTGGCGAGCCGGCGCTGGTTGATCGGGTTGAGGCGCAAAGGCACGCCGAGCAGACGGGTGCGCAGGCGCGGCGTTGGCTCGGCGACCGTCGCCATCAGACCTCCCGGGTCGCGAAGTCGATCCGGGGGTCGACCACTACGTACATCATGTCCGAGATCAGGTTCATGATCAGGCCGAGCAGGCTGAAGATGTAGAGCGTGCCAAACATCACCGGGTAGTCGCGGTTGATCGCGGCGTTGAAGCCGAGCAGGCCCAGGCCATCGAGCGAGAAGATGATCTCGATCAGCATGGCGCCGCTGAACAGGATGCTGATGAAGGCGCTCGGGAAGCCGGCGATCACGAGCAGCATCGCGTTGCGGAACACGTGGCCATAGAGGACGCGGTGCTCGGTCAGGCCCTTGGCCTTGGCGGTCATGACGTACTGCTTGTTGATCTCCTCGAGGAACGAGTTTTTGGTCAGCATGGTCAGGCCGGCGAAGGCGCCGATGGTCAGCGCGATGATGGGCAGCGTCATGTGCCAGAAGTAGTCGAGGATCCGGTGCGGCCAGGACAGATCGTGCCAGTTGTCGGAGACCAGGCCGCGCAGCGGAAACCAGTCGAAGAAGCTGCCGCCGGCGAACAGCACGATCAGGAGGATGGCGAACAGGAAGCTGGGGATGGCATTGCCGACGATCACGACCGTGCTGGTCCAGACATCGAAGCGCGAGCCGTCGCGCACGGCCTTGCGAATCCCGAGCGGGATCGAGATCAGATAGGTGAAGAGCGTGGTCCAGAGGCCGATCGAGATCGAGACCGGCATCTTCTCCAGGACTAGATTGACCACCTTCTCGTCACGGAAGTAGCTCGTGCCGAAGTCGAACAGCAGATACTGCTTCATCATCTTGAAGAAGCGCTGGTAGGCGGGCTCGTCGAAGCCGTAGAGGCGCTCGATCTGCTTGATGAACTCGGGGTCGAGACCCTGGGCGCCCCGATAGCGCGAGCCCTCGCCGCTCCGCGGTGCCGTACCGCCACCCTGCTGGACCTCGCCGCCACCGGCGCCGCTAACCCGCGCGGTCGCCTCGACCGCCCGGCCCTGGATCTGGGCGATCAGCTGCTCGACCGGTCCTCCGGGTGCTGCCTGCACGATGAAGAAGTTGATCACCATGATCCCGAACAGAGTCGGGATCATCAGCAGGATGCGCCGGACGATGTAGGCGAGCATCGGCGTCTGCGACGCCTAATCTTGCGTCGCCGCCTTGGCCCCCTCGACATTCGAGCCGCGCCGTTCAAGGGCGGCCAGCTTGACGGGATCGATCCACCAGGCGAAGAGGTCAATGCCGTATTTGGGGTCGACCTTGGGTCGCGAGAACTTGTTCCAATAGGCGACTCGATCATAGGTGAGGTGCCAGTGCGGGATCACGTAGTGGCCCCAGAGCAGCACCCGGTCGAGGGCGTGGGTCGCGGTCACCAGGTCCTCGCGGGTCGGCGCCTGGATGATGTCGTTGATCAAGGCGTCGACCACCGGGCTCTTGATGCCCGCGAGATTGCGGCTGCCGCGCGTGTCGGCCGCCTGGCTGCCCCAGAAGTCGCGCTGCTCGTTGCCGGGCGACTGGCTTTCGCCCCAGACATTGACTACCATGTCAAAGTCGAAGTCGTCGATCCGGTTCTGGTACTGCGCCGTGTCGACCGTGTGGATGCGCGCCTGGATGCCGAGCCGATTGAGGTTCTGGACGAAGGGGCCGACGATCCGCTCGAAAACCGGGTCGTCGAGCAGGATCTCGAAGGCGAGCGGCTGGCCGCTTTTCTTGTTGACAAGGCGCCCGCCCTGCACCTCCCACCCCGCATCCCGCAGCAGCTCGAGCGCGGTGCGCAGGTTGTGGCGGAGATCCGTGCCCTCGGTCGAGGGGGCGCGATATTCCTTGGTGAAAACCTCCGGCGGCAGCTGGTCGCGCCAGGGATCGAGCAGCTTCAACTCGGCCTCGCTCGGCAGGCCGGATGAAGCGAGCTCGCTGTTCGAGAA
The DNA here is from genome assembly GCA_046727895.1 of Pseudomonadota bacterium. Lineage (GTDB taxonomy): Bacteria > Pseudomonadota > Alphaproteobacteria > Geminicoccales > Geminicoccaceae > DATAOG01. Next base: position 5,006 of record JBKPDM010000435.1, read on the forward strand.
GTAGCTCTCGGTCCGCTGATACTGGCCATAGAACAGGTTCTGGTTGGTCCACTCGAAGTCGAACGCATAGGCGAGAGCTGCACGCACCTTCGGGTCCGCAAAAATCGCGCGCCGGGTATTGAACACGAAGCCCTGCATGCCGGTGCCGCGTTGGTTCGGGATCTCCTCGCGGACGATCAGGCCCTTGTCGAACGCCGGTCCGGTGTAAGCGGTCGCCCAGCTCTTGGAGCTGTTCTCGATCCGAACATCGAAATCGCCGGCCTTGAACGCTTCCAGCGCGACGTTCGCGTCGCGATAATATTCGTAGCGGATCTCGTCAAAGTTGTTGCGACCGCGGTTGACTGGCAGCTCCGCTCCCCAATAGTTCGGGTCGCGCTCATAGACGATCGTGCGCCCGGGGTCGACCTGCTTGATCCGATACGGGCCGCTGCCGAGCGGTGGGGTCAGGGTCGTCTTGTCGAACTCGGCCTTCTCATAGTAGTGCTTGGGCAGGATGGGCATCTGGCCGGCGATCAACGGCAGTTCGCGGTTCATCTTGCCGTCGAAAATCATCTTGACCTGGTGATCGCCGACCTTCTCCGCCTTGACGATGTCGGCGTAGTAGGCGCGGTAGAACGGGTGGCCCTCGGTCTTGAGGGTGTCGAGGGTCCAGATCACGTCCTCAACCGTGATCGGAGTGCCGTCCTGCCAGCGGGCTTCGGGCCGGAGCTTGAAGATCACCCAGGAGCGATCCTCCGGAATCTCGATGCTTTCGGCGATCAGGCCGTATTCCGAGAACGGCTCGTCCAGGCTGCCGACCGTGAGCGTGTCGAACAGCAGCCCGAGGCCTGCAGCGTTGTTGCCCTTGAGGATGAACTGGTTGAGGTTGTCGAAGGTGCCGACCGCCGGCAGCGTCAGCGTGCCGCCCTTGGGCGCATCCGGGTTGGCATAGTCGAAGTGGGTGAAGTCGGGGCGATATTTGAGCTCACCGTACATCGAGGCGCCGTGCGCGGGCTGCGGCGTCGCCTCGGCGTGCAGCGAGGCGAGCGTTAGGATCACGGCGACTACCGCCATGAGCCCGAGCAGCGCGAAAGGTGGACGAGTGATCATGAGCCCGATTCTCGATCGCCGGATGCCAAACGTCTCGCGGGCAATATAGAGGGGCGCCCCCCTCGATCCTAGATCGATGACCGAGGTTTAATCCGGCGCGACCCCGAGCCGCGCGAGTGCCGCGGCGTGCAGGCGCGGGTCGCCGGCGGCGACGATCCGGCCGTCGGAAGCCGGAGTCAGGGCGCGGCCCTGCCAATCGGTCATGGTCCCGCCGGCGCCTACGATCACCGGTACCAGCGGCATGAAATCGTGCGCATCCAGATCCGCCTCGACGATCAGGTCGGCGAAGCCCATCGCCATCAGGCCGTAGGCGTAGCAGTCGCTGCCGAACAGGGGATAACGAACCGCCTCCGCGACACGTCCGAATGCCGCCCGCTCTTCGCCCGCTTGGAACATCAACGGCGAGGTCGCGTACAGCACCGCCTGGTCGAGCTTTGGGCACGGCCGGACGCGCACGACCTGATCGTTCCAGGTGCTGACACCGCTGGTCACGCCCACCCAGCGCTCATGGAGGATGCATTGGTCGATCAGGCCCAGGAGCGGCTTTCCGGCGCGGCTCAGGCCGATCAGAGTGCCAAAGAGCGGGCGACCGGTGATGAACGACTTGGTACCGTCGATCGGATCCAGATGCCAGACGAACTCGGCCTCCGGCCGTTCAGCGCCGAACTCCTCGCCGTCGATGCCGTGCTTCGGGAAGCGGGTGCGGATGAGATCGCGCAGCGCTCGTTCGGCTTCCCGATCGGCGATGGTGACCGGACTGGCATCGGCTTTGGTCTCGACCGAGACGGGCGCGCGATAGTATCGGCGCACGACCTCGGCGGCGGCGTCAGCCAAGCTGTGCGCAAACGGGAGGAAACTGCCGGCCAGAGACCTGCTGCTGGACATGATCGGCGCGGCGCCCTATGGCCAGCGCTCAACCGCTCGCGGGCAGCGGCTCAGGATTGTCGGACAGCGAGCGCAGATAAAGGATGACCGCGGCGCGATCCTCGGGCTTCTTCAGACCGACGAAGGTCATCCTGGTGCCGGGCGCCCATTCCCTTGGCTCGGTCAGGAAGGCATTCAGCTTGTCGTAGTCCCAGGTACCTTCTTTGGATTTGAGCGCATTCGAATAGTTGAAGTCCGGCACCGACGCGATCTGGCGCCCGAGCACGCCCCAGAGATCTGGGCCGATCTTGTTCGCCCCGCCCTTCTCGAAGTTGTGACAGGCGGCGCACTTCCTGGCGATCTTCTCGCCGGCGGCAGCATCGGTCTCGTGGAACAGAGCCGCAAGGTTGGTTCCGCCTCCTCCCTCTTTGCCGCCTGCGGCGGCCGGTGCGGCTCCGGCAGGCGCCGCCTTGGCTTCAGCGGTCTGACCAGTCTCCTTTGCGGTGCCTCCGGCCGATTCGGTGGACTCGGCCTTGGCTGCGCCGGCCTCACCCTGGCCCTTGGCAGCTTCGCCACCGGCCCCGGTGTTCGTCGCGCCCGGCTGCGCGGTCCCGCTAGCGCCTTCGGCGGCTGGGACCTCGGGCAGCGGTTCAGGATTGTCGGACAGCGAGCGCAGATAGAGGATCACGTCGGCCCGCTCCTCGGGCTTCTTGAGGCCAGCGAAGGTCATCTTGGTGCCGGACGCCCAGTCCCTGGGGCTGGTCAGGAATTGGTTCAACTTCTCGTAGTCCCAGCTGCCTCCCTTGGATTTCAGCGCATCGGAGTAGCTGAAGTCCGACACCGAAGCGATCGGGCGACCCAGTACGCCCCAGAGATGCGGGCCGATCTTGTTCGCCGCACCCTTCTCGAAGTTGTGGCAGGCAGCACACTTCTTGCCGATCGTCTGGCCCGTCTGCTCGTTGCCGCTGGCCAGCAAGGCCGCGAGGCTGACTTGGGGCGCCTGAGCGGCGCCGGCCTTTTCGGCTTCGCCCCCGCCCCCGGTCACGGCGATCGGATAGGCGTTCTCTTCGGGGACGTGAGGATGGTAGATGATGCGGGAGATCACCCCCGAGCCAGAGGCGATGATTCCGGCGGCGAGGATTGCGGCCAATGTCTTGTTAACTTCGAGCGAAGCTGCCATAGCAGGCTGGATCCGTACTGATGAGCCCCTGGTCGGTCTGAATTCAACCTTGATAAGCGCCGAATGACAGGATTGCGGCATTCTCTGTCAACGCGGCAGTCTGCCTCAGCGCGGGCGTGGCCGCCCCGTCCCGGCCTCGACGCAGTGGCGCCAAAGGGTTGGCGCATTTGACCAGGTTCGTCAAGCCGGCTTCGGGCGGATCGGCCGACCGGACCATCATTCTGATCCCGGCCCGGCTTGCCTCGACCCGGCTGCCCAACAAGCCCCTCGCAGAGATCGCGGGCCTGCCGATGATCGTCCAGGTGTGGCGTCGGGCCTGCGCAGCCGAAGTCGGACCGGTCGTCGTCGCCTGCGGCGAACCCGCCATCGCCGATGCGGTAAGGGCCCATGGCGGACAAGCGATGCTGACCGATCCGGAGCTGCCCTCGGGCAGCGATCGGATTTACCAGGCCCTTCGTGAGCTCGATCCCGAGCGCCAGTTCGGACGGGTCGTCAATCTCCAGGGCGACCTCCCGACCATCGAGCCCGCGGTGATTCGGGCGGCCCTCGAGCCCCTCGATCAGCTCGGCAGCGACATCGGTACCCTCGCCGTCGAGACGCAGGATCCGCGCGAGCGAACCGATCCTAATGTGGTCAAGGCGGTCATCGCATTCGACCCAGGGCACGAACGCCTCGGCCGGGCGCTCTATTTCACCCGGGCGGCCGTGCCGACGGGCGACGGCCCGGTCTATCATCACATCGGCATCTACGCCTACCGGCGTCCCATTCTCGAGCGTTATGCGGTCCTCCGGCCGAGCCGACTCGAGCAGCGTGAGCGGCTCGAGCAGCTGCGCGCGCTCGAGGCCGGCATGAGCATCGGGGTGGCGCTCGTTGACACGGTCCCGCTCGGCGTTGATACTCCGGACGATCTGGCGCGGGCCCGCGCCGTGTTCGGCGTGCCCGCGACCGCACAACCATCCTGAGAATCCGAGCCTCGAGCCATGGGTCAGCGCGCCGGCGCACAGAAGCTGGATACGGCGGTCGCAGCCCAGCCGGCTCGGCGCGTCGTCTTCCAGGGCCTGGCGGGTGCGTACTCGCATCTCGCCTGCCGTCAGGTCTGCCCGCGTTACGAAGCGGTCCCGGTCGACTCCTTCGAGGAAGCCTTCGCCGCGGTCCGCGACGGTCGCGCCGAACGGGCGATGATTCCGATCGATAATTCGGTCGCCGGCCGGGTCGCCGACATCCACCATCTGATGCCGCACTGCGGCCTGCACATCATCGGCGAGCATTTTCAGCGCGTAAATCATCACCTTCTGGCGGTGCCGGGCGCCACCCTCGAGGGCATCAAGACGGTTCATTCGCATATTCATGCGCTAAATCAATGCCGGCGAATGTTGCACGAACTGGCGATCACGCCCAGGATTCATGCCGACACCGCGGGCGCCGCGGCGCAGGTGGCCGAGAGCGGGCGCCCGGACGAGGCGGCGATCGCGTCACGCCTGGCCGCCGAGATCTATGGGCTCGAGATCCTCCGCTCCAGTATCGAGGATGCCGAGCACAACACCACGCGCTTCATCATCCTCACGCGCGAGCCGCGCGAGCCGCCGCCCTACGAAGGGCCGGTGATCACGAGTTTCCTATTCCAGGTGCGCAACGTGCCGGCTGCCCTTTACAAGGCGCTCGGCGGCTTCGCCACCAACGGCGTCAACATGCTGAAGCTCGAGAGCTATGTCGACAGCCGCTTCAACCAGGCGCAGTTCTACGCCGAGATCCTCGGCCATCCGGAGCAGCCTCCGGTCAAGAATGCCTTCGAGGAGCTCGAGTTCTTCTCCCACGACGTCCAGCGCCTCGGGGCCTATCCGGCGCACCCGTTCCGCTTCCGCAGTGCCTGATCGGCGTCCGGTGCTGGCATGAAACGGCCCGAGCAGGCGAGCGCCCGGCGCGCGACCGCACCTTGCTCTACTTCGAGTTCATCCCTTAACGTTCGTGGCGCTATCCTCAGGAGCCTTGGCGGGCACGGAAGGGCTTTCATTCTCTTCTTTCATACCCGCCTTGAAAGTCTTGATTCCCTTGGCCAGATCGCCCATGACCTGCGGAAGCTTGCCTGCCCCGAACAGGATAAGGACGATCGCCAGCACCACGAGCCAGTGTGTCAGACTGAAGCTGCCCACGCTGCACCTTCCTTCCGTTGTTCGCCGATCGTCCATCGAAGGACGACATAGAGACAAACATAGCACAGCTTTGCCTGACGCCAACGCTCGCTAACTTCCGATCGGGTTTACGGCATCATCATCCAGACTGAGCAGGCTCGCGTTGCCGCCGACCGCGGCCGTGTTGGTGCTGACCGTGCGCTCGGTTGCGAAGCGCGGCAGATAGTGCGGCCCGCCGGCCTTGGGCCCGGTACCCGAGAGCCGCTCGCCGCCGAACGGTTGGACGCCGACCACGGCCCCGATGATATTCCGGTTAACGTAGATGTTGCCCACGCGCGCGCTGCTGACGACGCGCTCGATCGTCTGGTCGATCCGACTGTGCACACCGAGAGTGAGGCCGTAGCCGGTGCCGTTGATCGCATCGATCACCTGGTCAAGGCGGTCGCCGGCAAAACGCACGACGTGCAGGATGGGGCCGAAAACCTCGCTCTCGAGCTGCCCGATGGTGTCGATCTCGAACGCCTGGGGCGCGAAGAAGCAACCGTTCGCGAGCGCGGGGTCGAGGGGCACCCGCTGGATCAGCCGGGCCTCCTTCTGCATGCGCTCGGCATGGCGGCTGAGCCGCTCGTGCGCGGCCTCGTCGATCACCGGGCCGACATCGGTCGCCAGCAGGCCCGGGTCGCCGACCCGGAGCTCGAGCAGGGCGCCCGCCAGCATGTCGAGCACGCGGGGCGCGATGGCGTCCTGCAGACAGAGGACGCGCAGCGCCGAGCAGCGCTGACCGGCGGAGCGAAAGGCCGATAGCAGGACATCGGCAACGACCTGCTCGGTCAGGGCCGAGGAATCAACCACCATGGCGTTCTGGCCGCCGGTCTCGGCGATCAGCGGCGGGATCGGCCGGTCCCTGGCGGCGAGCGCCCGATTGATTCGCCAGGCGGTCTGGGTCGAGCCGGTGAAGGCGATACCGGCGACGTTCGGATGATTCACCAGGCTGGACCCCACCTCGGGACCGCCCGGCATGAGAATCAGAGCATCCTCAGGGACTCCCGCGCGGTGCAGTAGGGCAATCGCCTTGGCGGCGATCAGCGGCGTCTGCGGCGCCGGCTTGGCGACCACGGCATTGCCCATAACGAGCGCCGCAGCAATCTGTCCGGTGAAGATGGCGAGCGGGAAGTTCCAGGGGCTGATCGCCACGAACACACCCCGCCCGTGGAGCGCGATCTCGTTGCTCTCGCCGGTCGGCCCTGGCAATCGCTGCGAGGTCCCACCCGCTCGTGCCTCGGCTGAGTAGTAGCGAAGGAAATCCACCGCTTCACGCAACTCGGCGACGGAGTCGACCAGCGTCTTCCCAGCCTCGCGCACACACCAGGCCAGAAGCTCGGCCGAGTTCTCCTCGTAGAGATCGGCCGCGCGCTCGAGACAGGCGGAACGCGCTTCGAGCGGGGTCCGCTCCCAGGCCTCGAAGCCCAGCTCGGCGGCGCGCATGGCCTGATCGACGGTGGCCATATTAGCCTCGCTGACCACACCGATCGTCCGGGATCGGTCGGCCGGATCCCGGACCTCCTTGGGGCGGTTGTGGGCTTCCCCAAGGCTCGGCCGCGCGGCGAAGCCGGGCGCGAAGGCGTCATTGAGCTCATCCGCCAGCCGGCTCAGCACTTCCGGGTCCGCCAGATCGAGGCCGCGGGAGTTCTGCCGCCGCGGTGCGTAGAGCGCGGGCGGCAGCGGGATCTTCGGATGCGGCTTCGGCTCGGTGCGGGCCAATCGCACCACGGGGTCCTCGACCAGGCTTTCGATCGGCACCGCATCGTCCATGATTCGATTGACGAAGGACGTGTTCGCGCCATTCTCGAGCAGACGGCGCACCAGGTACGGCAGCAGGTCCTGATGACTGCCGACCGGGGCATACACCCGACATGGGATGGAGAGGTCGTCGGCCGAAGTCAGACCCTCGTACAGCGCTTCGCCCATACCGTGCAGGCGCTGGAATTCGAATGCGCGCCGGCTGCCCGCGAACTCGACGATGCTCGCCAGTGTCTGCGCGTTGTGGGTGGCGAACTGTGGGTAGAAGGCGCCTTGACCCGCGAGCAGGCGACGGGCGCAGGCGAGATAGGACACATCGGTTGCGAGCTTGCGCGTGAACACCGGGTAGCCGCTCAGGCCCTGCTCCTGCGCGCGCTTGATTTCGGTATCCCAGTAAGCACCTTTGACCAGACGGACGGGGATACGCCGCTCATGGCGCGAAGCCACCGCCTCGAGCCAGGCGATCACGGCGAATGCGCGTTTCTGATAGGCCTGCACCGCGAGCCCGAGGCCATCCCAGCCACGCAG
>JBKPDM010000436.1:0-6356 GCA_046727895.1 Pseudomonadota bacterium
GCCGCGCGGCGCCCTCCTCGACGGGCCGCCGCGGCTCTGGCCGGGTGGGGCCGTAGCTCAGTTGGGAGAGCGCTTGAATGGCATTCAAGAGGTCGGCGGTTCGACTCCGCTCGGCTCCACCAGCCAGAACAATGGAACAGCGCGCGGCGAGCAACGTGCGCAATCGCTCTCTCGAAGCCAAGCTAGAGCCATACGGCAGGCAGATGCAGCGGGCGGCTTGAAGGCGCCGCCGGCCCTCGCTCAGTGCTGCGTCGTCATTGCGTCCCGACACTGCTGCAAAGCGTCGGTAGCCTGAGTGAGGCAGGCAGCGAGCTCGTCGCCAGTTTCCACGGCTTCCCCCTGCGCCCCCCACGTCGACTGGCACGCCTGCACTGCTTGATCGTGCTGTTCCTCGCAGCTACCCGCGGGAGCCATCCCGGCGGCAGCAGGGTTTTGCTGTTCTGTTTTGGTCTTCGCGCAGCCGCCGAGCGCCGCAGCGATCGCCAGCCCGAGCGCGACGATCAGGCCAGACGCCGCCGGCCCGGCACTACCGCTCAAACGCAAGCTTGCAAACATCAACTGATCTCCTCCTGTGACCTCGCGCGTCGCACGCCGGCTGCTCGAGCTTGGCGCAGCCGCGGGCGACGGCAGCCGCTCGGCAAAGGATCACCCGACCTTCGGGGAGGAACATTGCCGGTAAATCGAGACCCCATGCAAGTGCGTCGTGCCGACCGCCTGCCGCCCAGATGGTCCAAGCTTGCCCCGGACCTTGGGACTGAGCAACCGTTCGTCGCGCCCACAGGAGGGCGCCCAAGGGGCGATCACCTCAACAACATTGTTCCCAAGGGCGATCACCTCAACAACATTGTTGGAAACGACAGCTAACGATCCCAGCGCGGCGGGAAGCCGTCGGGATCGACCGTGCGGCCCTCGGGCTGCCCGAGGGCAATCTCGGCCATCTCGACATCCGACAGCGCGAAGTCGAAAATCTCGAAGTTGGCCCGGGCATGCGCTTCGCGGCTCGAGCGCGGGATGGCCGTGACGCCATCCTGCTGGATCAGCCAGCGCAGCGCCACTTGGCCCGGGTTCTTGCCGTGGCGCTGGCCGATCCGCCGCAGTGCCGGATCCGCGAACACACGCCCCTTGGCGATCGGCGAGTAAGCGGTGAGCGCCATGCCCTTCGCCCGCAACTCCTCGAGCACGGCGCGCTGGCTGAGATAGGGGTGGTATTCGACCTGGTCGAGGATCAGTGGCTCCTCGCTCAGCGCCACGACCTCGCGAATCAGCGGGACGGTGAAGTTGCTGATCCCGATGTGCCTGGTGAGGCCGCGGCGCTTGGCCTGGTTCAGCGCCCCGATCGTCTCCTTGAGCCGCACGCGCGGGTTTGGCCAGTGGAGCAGCAGAAGGTCGGGTTGGGTGCGCAGCCGATCGACGCTCTGTTCGGCCGCGCGCTGCAGATCGCCGTCGCGAAAGTTGTCCGGCCAGATCTTGGTGGTCAGCCAGATCTCGCCCCGCGGTACGGCCGAGTCCGCGATGGCCGCGCCGATCTCGGCCTCGTTGCCATACATCTGCGCCGTATCGATGTGGCGATAGCCGATCTCGAGCGCGTAGCCGACCATCCGGCGGGCGACATCGCCCTCGAGGCCATAGGTGCCGAACCCGAGCGCGGGAATGCTTGCGCCGAGCGCGTTGACGTAAATCATCGAGCCCCTCCAACCCAGGCCGCCGGCCCTACCCCCAACCTTTGCCGGCGTCTGGAACGTCCTATGTAACGGTCACGGCGGCGCGGCGGCAAGTGAGGCAGGCAGAGGCGGCCTTACCCGCTGCGGTTGAGCCTTTCTTAAGTTACGTCACCAAGATGATTGAATGCGGGAACTCAGCGTGTTAACTCCAGACGAGACTTGTTTTTTCCGGAATCCGAGGTCGCGCGATCGTGAATGAGCGCGGCGAGTGGTGGTTCAGCGGCTCGTCCTGCCAGCTTGCTCTTGGAATGGAGCGCGTCTGTACCAGCCACGACTCCGAGTGGGACATGGGCTAGACGCCTGGTCGCACTTGTGCGCTCGCAAAAACCACTAAAATTTGCGGAAAAGTCGCCGGCATCCGACCTGTGAAACTAACGATTTGTTTACTTATTCACCATTAAATTTCCCTTGCCATCGGGGGAACGGTGCCCCATATTAGTACCGTGTTCATGGGATGTTTCCCCTGTGACACCCGACTTGAGGCGTTTCCTCCCTACCTTGGCCGCGTCAGATCCCTGGCGCGGCTTTTTTCTCGACTGCCCGTCCGTGCATGGGGTTAGGCGAACAAGGTGCACCGGGCTGGGAGGATTCTCGAGCGAGTCCGACGATCGTCTTCCCGGCGCCGCAATGAGCCGTCAGACGGCGTCGTAGATGGCGGAGTATCGCTGACGTTGCGATCAGTTTATCAACTTAACGGCGAGCCTGAAAGATCACGGCCGGGCCGGGTGCCGGGGCATGTGAAGTGGGGTCAGTCGAGGATGGCTTCGGCTGAGCCGCGACCCCGCAGGGCGGAATTGTCACCCGGCGGCGATCCTCATAGAGTGGCGCCGCGTTCCCCAGTGGCACCGAGTGAGATCGAGATGCGGTTGTCGCGCTACTTCCTGCCGCTGCTCAAGGAGACCCCTGCCGAGGCGCAGATCGTCTCCCACCAGCTGATGCTGCGCGCCGGCATGATCCGGCAGAGCTCGGCCGGGATTTACAGCTGGCTGCCTCTGGGCCTGCGCGTCCTGCGCCGGGTCGAGCAGATCGTGCGCGAGGAGATGGATGCCGCCGGTTGCCACGAGATCCTGATGCCGGCGATCCAGCCGGCCGAGCTCTGGCAGGAGAGTGGTCGTTACGAGGACTACGGCAAGGAGATGCTGCGGATCACCGATCGGCACGAGCGCCCGATGCTGTACGGACCGACCCACGAGGAGGTGGTCACCGACATCTTCCGGCGCAGCGTCAGGAGCTATCGGGATCTGCCGCTCAATCTCTACCAGATCCAGTGGAAGTTCCGGGACGAGATCCGGCCCCGCTTCGGGGTGATGCGCGGGCGCGAGTTCTACATGAAGGATAACTACTCCTTCGATCTGGATTTCGCCGGCGCGATGCGTTCATACGACAACATGTTCATAGCATATCTCAGAACGTTCCGGCGCATGGAGCTGACCGCTATCCCGATGCGGGCCGCGAGCGGCGCGATCGGCGGCAACCTCAGCCACGAGTTTCAGGTCCTGGCCGCGACCGGCGAAAGCCAAGTCTACTACGACGCCGCGTTCGAGGCGATCGATCTCCGGCAGGAAGGGCTGGATGTCGAGCAGCTGAAATCGCTCTATGCCTCGACCGACGAGCAGCACGACCCGGCAACCTGCCCGGTGCCCGCGGGGCGGCTGCGCTCGGGGCGCGGCATCGAGGTCGGCCAGATCTTCTACTTCGGCACCAAATACTCGAAGACCATGGGCGCGACGGTAATGGGCCCGGACGGCCAGGAGACGCCGGTCGAGATGGGCTCCTACGGCATCGGCGTCTCGCGCCTGGTGGCGGCCCTGATCGAGGTGTTTCACGACGAGGCCGGGATCATGTGGCCTGAGCCCGTGGCACCCTTCAAGCTCGGCGTGATCAATCTGCGCTCGGGCGATGATGCCTGCGACGCCGTTGTCGCCAGGCTCGAGGCCGAACTCACCAGGGCAGGCGTCGAGGTCCTGGTCGACGACGGCGAAGAGAGCGCTGGCGCCAAGTTCGCCACCATGGATCTGATCGGGCTACCCTGGCAGGCGGTGGTCGGTCCCCGCGGCGTCAAGCAGGGCGTGGTCGAGCTGAAGTCGCGCGCGACGGGCGAGCGCAGCGAGCTCTCGCCCGAAGCCCTGATCCGACGGCTGACGGCCTGATGTTCGGCGCTCTCGAGCGGTTGATCGCCGGCCGTTACCTGCGGCCGCGGCGCCAGGAAGGCTTCGTCTCGGTCATCGCCGCCTTCTCCCTCCTCGGCATCGCGCTCGGGGTTGGTACCCTGATCGTCGTGCTCGCGGTGATGAGCGGCTTTCGCGAGGAGCTGCTCGGCCGGGTGCTCGGCCTGAACGGCCACGTGATGGTCGAGACTGGTCCCGAAGGCCTGAGCGATTTCGATCGCCTCGCCGAGCGGCTGCGCGGCGCCAATGGCGTCGTCTCGGTCACGCCCATGGTCACCGGGCAGGTGATGGCCACGGCCAACGGCGTCGCCTCCGGCGCCATCGTCCGCGGCATCCGGCCGGCCGACCTCGCGGCGCTGGAATCGATCGCGCACGACCTCCGCGGCGGCGATCTGGCGAAGCTCGGCGATGACCAGATCGCGATCGGCTCGCGTATGGCGTTCCGCATGGGCCTCGACGTCGGCGATCGCCTGGAGCTGATATCGCCCAAGGGCACGGCGACCGCGTTCGGCACCGTGCCGCGCATGAAGGCCTACCAGATCGGCGCGATCTTCGAGATCGGCATGTTCGAGTACGATAACAGCCTGATCTTCATGCCGCTCGACGCGGCGCAGCTGTACTTTCAGCTCGAGGGCCGGGCGAACGAGCTGGAGATCATGGTCAAGCAGCCCGATCGCGTCGCCGACTACCGGCGCGAGCTGGCACCCCTGGTCGGCGGCGCGGGCCAGCTGGTCGACTGGCAGCAGGCCAACGCCTCGTTCTTCACCGCGCTCAAGGTCGAGCGCAACGTGATGTTCCTGATCCTCAGCCTGATCATCATGGTCGCCGCCTTCAACATCATCTCGAGCATGATCATGCTGGTCAAAGACAAGGGCCGCGACATCGCGATCCTGCGCACGATGGGCGCGACGCAAGGCGCCATCATGCGGATCTTCTTCATGAGCGGTGCGACGATCGGGGTCACCGGCACGATCGCCGGCTTCCTGCTCGGCCTCGCGTTCGCCGCCAACATCGAGACCATCCGGCAGTGGCTGCAGGTGCTGACCGGGACCAACCTGTTCTCGGCCGAGATCTATTTTCTCTCGCACCTGCCGGCCAGGATCGAGACCTCCGACGTGCTGAGCGTCGTGCTGATGAGCCTCGCACTCTCGCTGCTCGCGACCCTGTACCCGTCCTGGCGGGCTGCCCGGCTCGATCCGGTCGAAGCGCTTCGCTATGAGTAGGGTCGCCCTTCGGCCCGAGGAAATGAGGCGCGTTGCGGCCGGCGGGGCGATGAGCGAAGCCGCGCTGCGGCTCGCAGCGATCAGCCGGCGCTTTCGCCAGGGTGAAGCCTGGCTCGAGGTCCTGCGCGGTGTCGATCTGGAGCTGGCACCTGGGGCTGCGGTGGCGCTGATGGGGCCCTCGGGCTCGGGCAAGTCGACCCTCTTGCAGATAGCCGGCCTGCTCGAGCACCCGGACGGCGGCGAGGTCCATATCGGCGGCCGGGCCTGCGGCCGGCTGTCCGATGGCGAGCGGACCCGCATCCGGCGCGAGACCTTGGGTTTCGTCTACCAATTCCACCATCTGCTGCCGGAGTTCACCGCCCTCGAGAACGTGATGCTGCCGCACATGCTGGCGGGTCACAGCAAGGCCGCAGCGCGCGAGCGGGCGAGGCACCTCCTGGCCGTGCTCGGTCTCGATCAGCGCGAGACGCACCGCCCGGCTCGCCTCTCGGGCGGCGAGCAGCAGCGGGTCGCCATTGCCCGCGCCATGGCCAATCGCCCCGACCTGCTGCTGGCCGACGAGCCCACCGGTAATCTCGACGAGGAGACCGCGCGCTCGGTGTTCGCAGCCCTGGTCGACGCTGCCCGGGAGACCGGGGCGGCTCTGCTGATCGCGACCCACAACGCCGAGCTCGCCGCCCGCGCCGACACCACGCTGCGGCTGCACAACGGCCTCGTGGAGCCGGCGCACTCCGGCCGTGGTCCGGCTCCGCTCAGCTCCGCCAGAAGGTCGGAACCAGCAGAACCAGGACCGTGAACAGCTCGAGCCGGCCGAGCAGCATGCCAAAGGACAGCAGCCACTTGGCGGCATGGGGCAAGCTGGAGAAGTTGCCCGCGGGGCCGATCACCGGCCCGAGGCCGGGGCCGACGTTGCCGACCGCGGTCGCGGCGCCGCTCAGGCTGGTGATCCAGTCCAGATCGAAAGCCGCGAGACCCAGAGCGATCACGCCCACGCTCGCCGCATAGACGACCGTGAAGGCGAGGACGCCCTCGATGACGTCATCGTCGAGGGGCTTGCCGTCATAGCTGCGGTTGCTCACACCGTGCGGGTAGAAGCGCTGCAACAGGTAGTCGCCGAGCACGATTGCCATGACCCGGAAGCGGAAAATCTTGATCGCCCCGGCGGTCGATCCGGTGCAGCCGCCCACGAAGGTCAGATAGAACATCGCGCCGACCGCCAGCCCGCCCCAGACGTTGTAGTCGGT
>JBKPDM010000437.1:0-11148 GCA_046727895.1 Pseudomonadota bacterium
GTCGCGCCGGAAGAACCCGGTCATGCCCTCTCCGCACTTGGCCCGCGCGGCACATATGATAAAGTCGAGGTGCTGCGTTCGCTCCTCGATCGCGGCCCGCAGCATGCTGCCGCAAACGCCCGCCGGTGTCACTTCGCGAGCGCTCGTGATGGCATGCCCGCTGGCGTATCGGTCTTGAGCTGCCGGGGCGCTTTGTGAGAAATAAGCCACGGCCGCGGCTGTTGAACGCAGCAAGGTCTCGCCACAGGGAAATCGTTTGCCATGCCGATCAGCCGTTGCCTCCACGATCCCGCCGCCGGAGCCGCGCACGTTGCGTCGCCGTGACCTGTTGTCGGCAGGCGGCGCCATCGCGTTGCTCGCGGCGCTGCGATCGCCCCGCGCCCGGGCTGGAACGCCGTCGATCGAGCTCGGGCCGCCCCAACCGTTCGACTTCACGTGGTTGCAGGGACAGGCGCGCGCGCTCGCCGCGCGCGCCTATCGTCCGGCCGTGGTCCGCTATTCCGACATCCTGGAAACGATCGACTACGATGCCTATCAGCAGATCCACTTCCGGCCCGAGAGGGCGCTCTGGGAAGACGGCGGCGCGCCGTTCCCGGTGCAGTTCTTTCACCTCGGTCGTTACTCCAAGGAGCCGGTCGGGCTCTACGTGGTCGAAAACGGCACGGCGCGTGAGATCCGCTACTCGCCCGACTATTTCACGTTTGGCAAGACCGAGCTGGACGGTAAGCTGCCGGGCGACGTCGGCTTCGCCGGTTTCCGGGTGATGGACGGTCACGGCGTGCAAAACGACTGGCTGGCCTACCAGGGTGCGTCCTATTTTCGCAGCTCCGGCGCTCTCAATCAGTACGGCATGTCGGCCCGAGGCCTGGCCATCGATGTCGCCATGCCGTGGCCCGAGGAGTTTCCCCGCTTCACCGAGTTCTGGCTCGAGGCCACCGACCCCGACAGCTCGCACATCGTGATCTACGCGCTCATGGACAGTCCGAGCGTCGCCGGCGCCTATCGCTTCGACTGGGTCAAGACCGAGGGCGCGGTCGTCGACCTGCAGGCCGAGCTGTTCTGCCGCAAGGACATCGCGCGCATGGGCGTGGCGCCGCTTACGAGCATGTTCTGGTTCGCCGAGAACAATCGGAATCAGGCGACGGACTGGCGGCCCGAGATCCACGACAGCGATGGTCTCGCGATGTGGACCGGCGCTGGTGAGCGGATCTGGCGGCCGCTCAACAACCCGGACGTGGTCCGCACGAGCTCGTTCTTCGACCAGAACCCCAAGGGCTTCGGCCTGCTGCAACGCGACCGCGCTTTCTATGACTACGAGGACGACGGTGTGTTCTATGACCGGCGGCCGAGCGTCTGGGTCGAGCCGTTGGCGGATTGGGGACGGGGTGCGGTGCAGCTGGTCGAGATTCCGACCGACGACGAGATCCACGACAACATCGTCGTTTATTGGCTGCCGGCCGAGCGGATCCGGGCGGGGTCGCACTGGTCGTTCGCCTATCGGCTGCACTGGTTGGCCGACGAGCCCTATCCGCCGGTCGAGGTCGGGCGGGTGCGGGCGACCCGCCTGGGCAGAGGCGGAATTCCCGGCCAGCCTCGCCCAAAAGGCGCGCGCAAGTTCGTGATCGATTTCGCCGGCGGGCCGCTGCCGAGCCTCGAGAAGCAGAACGATGTCCAGCCGGTCATCAACACCTCGCGCGGCCGGATCGACAATGCCTACGCGCTCCAGGTGGTCGGCACGAAGACCTGGCGGGCGTTCTTCGATCTGTATGTCGACGGTCACGATCCGGTCGAGCTACGGTGCTATCTGCGGCTCGGTGACCGCACGCTGAGCGAGACCTGGCTGTATCAGTATCTTCCTTTCCAGTACTGAGGTGCGCGGGTCTCCGCGCGCCCGCTGAATCGGCATTCCCCGCCACGTAGCCGGCCGGCGGGAAATTCGTTGCGCAGGGATTGAACCGCATCTCGACGATGCTCATCTTGCCCCTTGGCACTCATCGAATGAGAGTGCTGACGGGAGGGAAGATCCGCGGAATATCCGAGGTTTAGCGCCGTCGCCGCGGTCACCCCGAGGACACCCGCGACGGCAGGGAGGAAGGTCAACAACTATGGCCGCTAAGGAAATCCGGTTTGCCCATGACGGGCGTGAGCGGATGCTGCACGGCATCGATGTCCTGGCCGACGCCGTCAAGGCCACGCTCGGGCCAAAGGGCCGCAACGTCCTGCTCGAGAAGTCGTTCGGTGCCCCGCGTATCTCCAAGGATGGCGTGACCGTCGCCAAGGAGATCGAGCTCGCGGACAAGTTCGAGAATATGGGCGCCCAGATGGTCCGCGAGGTGGCGACCAAGACCAGCGATATGGCCGGCGATGGCACCACGACGGCGACCGTGCTTGCCCAGGCGATCGTCCGCGAGGGCGTCAAGGCGGTTGCGGCCGGCATGAATCCGATGGACGTGAAGCGAGGCATCGACCTCGCGGTCGCCAAGGCGGTCGAGCACATCAAGCAGCAGTCCAAGCCGATCAAGACCAGCGCGGAGATCGCGCAGGTCGGCACCATCTCGGCCAACGGCGAGGCCTGGGTCGGCATGATGCTGGCCGAGGCCATCGACAAGGTCGGCAAGGAGGGAGTGATTACGGCCGAGGAGGCGAAGTCGCTCGACACCGAGCTCGAGGTGGTCGAGGGCATGCAGTTCGACCGCGGCTATCTCTCGCCGTACTTCATCACCAACGCCGAGAAGATGTCGGTCGAGCTCGAAGACCCGTACATCCTGCTGCACGAGAAGAAGTTGTCCGGTCTCAAGGACCTGTTGCCGGTGCTCGAGCAGATCGTCCAGTCCGGCAAGCCGCTTCTGATCGTCGCCGAGGACGTCGAGGGCGAGGCGCTCGCCACCCTCGTGGTCAACAAGCTGCGCGGCGGCCTCAAGGTCGCGGCGGTCAAAGCCCCTGGCTTCGGCGACCGGCGCAAGGCCATGCTCGAGGACATGGCGATCCTGAGCGGCGGGCAGGTGGTCAGCGAGGATCTCGGCATCAAGCTCGAGAGCGTCACCCTGGACATGCTGGGGCAGGCCAAGAAGATCGCCATCACCAAGGACGAGACCACGATCATCGGCGGCGCCGGCAGCAAGTCCGCCATCGAGGGCCGTTGCGCGCAGATCCGCTCGCAGATCGAGGAGACGACCTCCGACTACGACCGCGAGAAGCTCCAGGAGCGGCTGGCCAAGCTCGCGGGCGGCGTTGCGGTGATCCGGGTCGGCGGGGCGACCGAATTCGAGGTCAAGGAGAAGAAGGACCGGGTCGAGGACGCCATGCATGCGACCCGGGCCGCTGTGGAAGAGGGCGTCGTCGCCGGCGGCGGCGTGGTGCTGCTGACGGCCGCCAAGGCGCTCGCGGGCCTCACGGCCGAGAACGCCGACCAGCGAACCGGCATCGAGATCGTCCGCAAGGCGCTGCAGTGGCCGACGCGCCAGATTGCGCTCAACGCCGGGGTCGACGGTTCGATCGTGGTCGGCAAGCTGATGGAGAAGGACGATCCCGCCTACGGCTATGACGCTCAGAGCGGCGCGTATGGCGACATGTTCAAGTTTGGCGTGATCGATCCGGTCAAGGTCGTGCGCACCGCGCTCGAGGACGCGGCGTCGATCGCCGGCCTGCTGGTCACCACCGAGGCGATGGTCGCCGAGAGGCCCAAGCGCAGGGAGGCCGCGCCGCCGATGCCCGGTGGCGGGGGCATGGACGACATGGACTTCTGAGCGGCCGACGCTCGGCTCGCGGCTCAGACCGTCAGGTACCCCGCGCGCACCGCCTCATCGGCGGCTAGCTCCGCCATGGTGCCCTGATAGCGGATCCGGCCCTTTTCGATGATCAGCGCCCGGTTGGCGACCGCGCGGGCGAAGCGCAGATTCTGCTCGGACAGGAGCACGGTGAGGCCGTCCCGTTTCAGCTCCTCGATCGTCGCCGCCATCTGCTCGACGATCACCGGCGCCAGGCCCTCCGAGGGCTCGTCGAGGAGGATCGCACGCGGATTGCCCATCAGCGTGCGCGCGATGGTCAGCATCTGCTGCTCGCCGCCCGAGATCCGCCCGGCCGGGCGGGCACGCAGATCGGCGAGATTGGGAAACAGCTCGAACAGACGCTCGGGCGTCCAGCTCGGCGCCCGGCGCCGCGGCGGCTGACGGCCGACCTCGAGGTTCTCGATCACCGTGAGATCCGCGAACACGCGCCGCTCCTCCGGCACGTAGCCGAGACCGAGACGGGCGATCTCGTGCGGCGCGCGCCTGGTCAGATCGTGGCCGTCGAAGCTGATCCAGCCGCGCGCCGGCCGGACCAGGCCCATGATGCTCTTGAGCGTGGTCGACTTGCCGGCGCCGTTGCGGCCGAGCAGCACGACCACCTCGCCCCAGCCGACCGCGAAGGTGACGTCGTCCAGAATATGGGCGCGGCCGTAGTAGCTATGCAGCGCCGCGATCTCAAGCATGGCGCGCGGCACGTGGCTCGGTGGCTTCGGCGGGGCCGAGGTCGCCGCTGCCCAGATAGATTTCCTGCACCAGGCGGTTGGCGCGGACCGCCGCGGGCGGCCCGTCGGCGATCAGCTCGCCCCGGTTCATGACCATGATGCGGTCGGCGTGCCCGAACACGACGTCCATGTCGTGCTCGGTGAACAGAGTGGCGACGCCCTCTGCGCGAGCGATGCCGCGGGCGAGCGCCATCAGCTCGATCCGCTCCTTCGGCGCCATCCCCGCGGTCGGCTCGTCCATCAGCAGGAGCACCGGATCGTGGGCGAGGGCAATCGCGAGCTCGACCCGCTTGAGATCGCCGTAGGCCAGGATCGCGCAGGCCCGACCGGCCTGATCGGCCATCCCGACCCGCTCGAGCAGGGCGAGCGCCTCCTCGCGGTAGAGCTTATGGGCGCCCGGCCAGAGGCGCCGCGTCCGACGGTGCCTGGCAAGCAGCGCCTGCTGGACGTTCTCGCGCACGGTCACGGAGGCGAAGGTCTGGGGGATCTGGAAGGTCCGACCGACGCCGAGCCGCCAGATGCGGCGCGGCGCGAGACCCACCAGTTCGTGGCCGCGGAGATCGACGCTGCCGGCGTCCGGCCGCAGCTGGCCGCTCAGGCAGTTGAAGCAGGTCGTCTTGCCGGCGCCATTCGGACCGATCAGGGCGAGCAGCTCGCCTGCATCCAGCCCGAAGCTCACATTCTCGACCGCCCGGATGCCGCCAAACGCCTTGGCGAGCCCTCGGACCTCGAGGACCCGCATCAGGCGGGCTCGCCCTGGCCGCGCCGGCGCTGCAGGTAGCCGACGATGCCGTGCGGGAAGGCGAGCACCAGAGCGATGATGATCAGGCCGAGGATCAGTGGCCAATAGCGGGTCAGGGTCGAGAACCAGATCTCGAGGCCATGGTAGAGGGCCGCTCCGACCATGGGCCCGGCGAGCGTCTGCACGCCGCCCAGCAGAACCATGACCAGGCCCTCGATCGATTGCGGAATCGCGAGCCAGGTGGGGTCGATCGTGCCCTTGAGAAAGGCGAGGATGCCGCCCGCGAGGCCGGCGAAGGTGCCGGCGATCGCGAAGGCGAGCCACCGGTGGGTGCGGATGTCGATGCCGATGGCATCGGCGCGCAGAGGCGAATCGCGACAGGCCCGCAGCGTCAGTCCGAAGGGCGCGAAGACGAATGCTCTGAGCAAGATCAGCGCGGCGAGGTTCAACGCCAGGGCGAAGTAGTAGTAGACGATCGTGGAACTGGCCCAGGCCGCGGGCCAGATGCCGACCAGACCGTTGTCGCCGCCGGTGAAGTCGTACCACTGGAACACGATGGCGTGGACGATCTGGGCAAAGGCGAGCGAGAGCATCGCCAGGTAGACCCCGGCGAGGCGCACGCAGAACCAGCCGAACAGGAGGGCGCCTGCGAACGCGACCAGCGGCGCGATGGCGATCGCGAGCTCCATCGGCACCGCGAGGTGCCTGACCGCGAGCCCCGCTCCATAGGCGCCGAGGCCGAAATAGGCGGCGTGGCCGAACGAGATCATGCCGCCCGGGCCCATGATGAAGTGCAGGCTCTGGGCGAACAGGGCGAGGCAGAAGATCTCGACCAGCAGATAGAGGACGTAGTTGTCGGCCAGAGCCGGCAGCGCTAGCAGAACGGCCAGCGCCGCGAGGAAGGCGAGGCGAACCGGCCAGGTGGCCGGCCGCAGGAGCGGCTCGGCAGCGGCGGGCGCGGGCCCTGCGGCCGGTTCCGGTCGCCCGAGCAGGCCCCGGGGCCGGACCACGAGGACGACCGCCATGATCAGGAAGGTCAGGACCAGCGTGATCTGGGGCAGCACCCAGATGCCGAAGGCGGTCAGCTCGCCGATCAGCAGCGCGGCGAGGAATGCGCCCGGCACGCTGCCCATGCCGCCGACCACCACGACCACGAAGGCCTCGGCGATGATCCGAAGATCCATGTCGTGCGTGACCGCATCGCGCGGCAGTTGCAGCGCGCCGCCGAGTGCGGCGAGGAACGCGCCGAGCGCGAACACCGAGGTGAACAGCCAGGCCTGGTCGACCCCGAGTGCCGCGACCATCTCGCGGTCCTGGGTCGCGGCGCGGACCAGAATCCCCCAGCGGGTGTGCCGGAACAGCCAGTGAAGAGCGCCGAGTACCGCTGGCCCGAGGGCGATCAGAACCAGCTCGTATTGCGGAAACCTTTGGCCGAGGATGTCGATCGAGCCGGCGAGGCCGGGTGCCCGCGGCCCGATCAGATCCTCCGGTCCCCAGGCGATGATCACCAGCTGCTCGACGATCAGGACCACGCCAAAGGTCGCGAGCAGCTGGAACAGCTCGGGTGCCTGGTAGATCCGGCGCAGCAGCACGATTTCGATCAGCGCGCCGATCGCCGCTACCCCCGCCGCGGCGAGCAGAAGGGCGAGCCAGAAGCCGGGTGCCGAGGTCGCGCCGGCGAGCCGGGCGGTCAGCGTCACCGCGATATACGCGCCCAGCATGTAGAACGAACCGTGCGCGAAGTTCACGATCCGGGTGACGCCGAAGATGATCGAGAGCCCGACCGCGACCAGGAACAGCGAGGACGCGCTGGCCAAGCCGTTCAGAAACTGGATGATGAGGAAGTCCATGACGTTCGTTCGGGGCGGCGCCGGCGCACCGGCCGCCAACGACGATCGACCGGACGCCGGGCGATGACCAGACGCATCAAGAACCGCCGCGACCAGACCGTCAAGCGCCGCAACCCGATCGCCCGGGCGCTGCGCGCTGCCGCCTTTCGGGCGCGCCAAGAGGGGAACCGGCGCCGGTACTCGCGCAAGGCCAAGCACAGGCCGACCGCCGAAACCGATCGCGATTAGAGGAACGCCATGCCGCTCCGCGCACGCCTGCCGAGACTGCGCCTGCCCGCCTGCCTGCTGCTGCCGGTGACGCTCGCCGCCTGCGGCTATCTGCTTCCGGCCCACAATCAGACGCTGCAGCTCGGCCAGCTCCCGGGCGGCGCCTATCGGATCGACCCCGAGCACGCCTCGCTGCTGTTCAAGGTCGATCACTTCGGCTTCTCGCAGCTGGTCGGCCGCTTCGACCGCTTCGATGCATCGCTCGACTTCGACCCGGCGAAGCCCGAGGCGGCGCGCCTCACCGCGGTGGTCGAGGTTGCCAGCATCGACCTCAACCTGCCGAAGTTCGAGCAGGATCTGCGTGGCCCCGACTGGTTCGATGTCCAGCGTTATCCCGAGGCCCGCTTCGAGAGCCGGGCGATCGAAATCACCGGGCAGCGGACGGGCCGGGTCGCCGGCGATCTCACGCTACACGGTGTGATCGCTCCGATCACTCTCGAGATCACCTTCAACGGCGGCGCCGACAGCCTCCTGACCGGGCGCTACACCCTCGGCTTCGCTGCGAGCGGCACGATCTCCCGCTCGGCCTTCGGCCTCGGTGCCTACGCGCCGGCCGTGGGCGACGACGTGACCCTCGAGATTCACGCCGAATTCCAGCGCGTGAAGTGAGCCGCTCGAGCCGCGCGGAGCCGTCGCCTCGTCCTGGCCGCCATAGGGTGTCCCGACCGCATCGAGCTCGCCATCGCCCGCACCACCGGGGCAGCAGCGTTGCGCGCCCGCAGGTGATCTGCTAGACGCCTCGCGATCCTTCAGAATGGCCAACGAGGCTACGCTCAGGACCGAATCGATTCGAACCTGGACGGGTGATCTCGGCTTTCTCGGTGCAAGGCGATGCTCCAGGTCAGCGACGGTGTCAAGAAATGGTCGATTCTGCTGCCGACGGCGCTCCTGCCGGCGCCGTGGCGCGTGGCGGCGCGCCGGCACCTTCTGGCGCGCCTCGAGCTCGCCATAGCAGAGCGCACCGGTCTTCTCATCATCGGCCATCCCAAGAGCGGCAACACCTGGCTCAAGGTGATGCTCGCCCGGCTTTACCAGATCCGGCACGGCCTGCCGGCGTCGCTGATCGTCACCTCCGACGAGCTGACCCGGCGTAATCCGGCGATTCCGCGGATCACCGCCACCAACGGCTACTACAGCTACGAGGGAGCGGTCGGCGAGGCCCTCGCCCCCGGCGCGCCCGATAGCGCGCTTCGCCACAAGCCGATCCTGCTGCTCGCGCGCCATCCCTGCGACATCGCGGTGTCCTGGTATTTCCAGTTCACCAAGCGGCAGTCGGCGCACAAGCAGGAGCTGATCAATCACTTCATCGAGCATCCGATCGATCGGCGCACCATCGAAATGTGGGACTTCGTCCGCCACAGCGACATCGGGCTGCCGTTTCTGATCGACTATCTCAATGTGTGGGAGCGCAACCTCCGGCACTTGGAGCGGGCGCTGATGGTGCGCTACGAGGACCTGCGCGCCGAGCCGGCCAGGACTTTGCGCCAGATCACCGAGCTGATGGGCGAGACGTTCAACGCTGAGGAAATCGAGGAAGCGGTGGCCTTCGCGGCCTTCGACAATCTGCGCGCGCTCGAGAGCAGGGGCTTCTTCCGCCAGGGTGGCCTGAGGCTACGCAACCCGAACGACCCGGAGAGTTTCAAGGTCCGCCGCGCCAAGGTCGGCGGCTATCGCGACTATTTTTCGCCCGAACAGGCCGCGGAGCTGGAGCACCTGGTCGCCGAACGGCTGGCGCCGACCTTCGGCTACGGGCCCGCAGCGACGGCCGGCCCGCGGGAGCGTATGGCGGTCTGAGTATGGCTTTGGCCGCTGCCGGCCGCGGGCCGGCGCCTGGTCCCGAACCGATGCCAGCGCTCGAGGAGCGAGCGCGAGAGAAGCGCCGCGAGGGCCCAACGCGGCCGCGCGTCTGGCTCGTGCTTGGCGACAAGCGTGGCGACAACGCCCAGATCGAGGTGATCGAGCGGGCGCTGGGCTGGGCCTGCGAGCGCAAGAACGTGGTGATGCGGGAGCCCTTCGTGCTCGGCAAGCCGCGGGTCGAGCCTTCACTCCGCCACATCGATCCGGCGCGCTCAGATCCGCTCGAGCCGCCCTGGCCGGATCTGATCATCACGATCGGCCGGCGGCCCTCGATGGTGGCGCTTTGGATCGCTGAGCAGTCCGGCGGGCGTACCAGGCTGGTCCTGGTCGGCAAGCCGTCGGGCATGATGGAGCGGTTCGATCTGGTGATCACCGGCGCCGAGACGCAGATGCCGGCGCTGCCCAACGTGCTGCCGATAGCACTACCCTTGATGCGGGTTGACGAGGCGGCGGTCGAGGACGCCGCGGCCACCTGGCGGCCGCGGTTCGCCGCCTTACCCCGCCCCCTGACCGTGTTTCTGATCGGCGGTCCGACCGGCCCCTTCGTGTTCGATGACGCGGTTTTGGAGCGGCTGCTGGCCATGGTCGGGGAGGTCGCGGACCGCGGGGGCACACCTTACGTGACGACCAGCCGGCGGACGCCCGCGGCCGTCGTCGAGGCGCTCGGCGCGAGGCTGCCCGCGTGCGCGCCGCTGTTTCGCTGGTCGCCCGCTGCCGGCGAAAATCCCTATCGCGGCCTGCTTGGCCTGGCCGACGGCTTCGTGGTCACCGGCGACAGCATCTCGATGATGGTCGAGATCGTCCGTCTGCGCCGGCCGCTCGCCATCTTCGAGCTGCCCTGCGGCTGGCTGGGAGCGATCGACCAGCGGCGCCGTTCCCTCACTCGCCGCTTGTTTACGTTAGCGTCCGATCCGGCACGGCGACCTTTGCTCCGCCGCCTGGCGAATGCAGCGCATCACGCGCGCTTCCTGAACCACGCGCGCGACTTTCGGGCGTTTCACCAGATGCTGATCGACCGCGGCCTGGCAACGTGGGCTGGCCAGGGCTTCCGCGAGCCGCACGCTGAGGCGCCGGACGATCTGCCGCTCGTAGTGGCGCGCATCAGGGCGCTGCTGGCACCGCCCGGCTGATCCTCCGAGCTCCGGTACTTCAGTGCAGCTGGGCGCGGGTTTCGCTGCCAGCTCTGGCATCTCACTCTCATGAACAGATACAAGTGGGCCTGAGGCGAAGCGATGGTCACCGGCGCGGTGAGTTGGAGCGGGCCAAGCGGCGCTGAGTGCGGAGAAATCGACCGATGCTCGACCGCCTGAAAGGGCTCATCCGGGTGCGCGTGGTGCGCAACATCCTCGCACTCTACGGCGTGCGCGCGGTCGAGCAGCTTTTGCCTCTGGTCATCCTGCCGTACCTCGCGCGGACGCTCGAACCGGCGGGCTGGGGTATGTTTGCGATCGGCCAGGCCTTCGCCATATACGGCATCGTCGTTGTTGAGTACGGCTTCAGCTTCTCAGGTACGCGGGCGGTCGCCAGCGCGCGCGATCAGGCCGGGCAGGTGGCCGAGCTGGTCTCCGGCGTCGTCGTCACCCAGCTGGTGCTCGCTGGCGTCGTCGCGCTCGCCGCCGTTGTGGCGCGCTCGGTCGTGCCGGTCTTCCGGGACGAACCGGTGCTACTCTGGGCCGGGCTGGCGTTCGCAATTCTTGAAGGCTTCAACCCGGTCTGGTATTTCACCGGTCAGGAGCGCATCCCTCTGATTGGCGCCATTGCGGTTGGCTCCAAGGTTCTGGCGACCATTGCGATCTTCGTTCTGGTGCGAACCCCCGACGACGGCTGGCTGGTGCTCGCCAGCTATGCCGGCGGGTCGCTGCTGACGACCGCGGCCGGCTACGCGCTGATCCTGCGCGAGGTCCGGCCCGGGCGGCTGAGCC
>JBKPDM010000438.1:0-3037 GCA_046727895.1 Pseudomonadota bacterium
GCCCAACACCAAGACCAGGAGAGCATCGCCATGTTGAAGAGAAGCCTGATGATGGGAGCGGCACTCGCTCTGGCTATGGCCGCTCCGGCCGCCGCCAAGGACCTGACCGCGGTCGGCGTCACGGTCGGCAGCCTCGGCAATCCGTTCTTCGTCCAGGTCGTCAAGGGCGCCGAGGCCAAGGCCAAGGAGATCGGCGGCGACGGCGTGACCGTGACTGCAGTCTCGGCCGACTACGACCTCAATAAGCAGTATTCGCAGATCGACAACTTCATTGCCTCGGGGGTCGACCTGATCCTGGTCAACGCCGCCGACCCGGATGCGATCGAGCCGGCGATCAAGCGGGCGCAGGCGGCCGGTATCGTCGTGGTCGCGGTCGACGTCTCGGCCAAGGGCGCCGACGCCACCGTCCAGACCAACAACATCGAGGCCGGCCAAAAGGCCTGTCAGTTCATCGTCGACCACTTGAAGGACGGCGGCAAGGTCGCGGTCATGAACGGCCCGCCGGTCTCGGCGGTCATCGACCGCGTCAAGGGCTGCGAGGAGGTGCTGAAGAAGCCCGGCAACATCACGATCACCTCCGACAACCAGAACGGCAAGGGCTCGCGCGAAGGCGGCCTCGAGGTCATGGTCGGCCTGCTGACCGCCTTCCCCGACCTCAATGCGGTGTTCACGATCAACGATCCGCAAGCGATCGGCGCCGACCTCGCCGCCAAGCAGCTGAACGTCAGCGACCTGATCATCACCTCGGTCGATGGCGCGCCCGATATCGAGCAGGCGCTCAAGAGCGACACTCTGATCCAGGCGTCCTCGGCGCAGGATCCCTACAAGATGGCACAGATGGCCGTCCAGGTCGGCTACGACATCATGCAGGGCAAGAAACCCGAGCAGACGACCATCCTGATCCCCGCCGATCTGATCACCCGCGACAACGTCGCCCAGTATAAAGGCTGGACGTCGAAGTAAGCGGGGTTTACTGCGTCGGCCGTCGCCTCCCCGGCCGACGCAGTCCTTTTCCGCCGACCACAGAGGCGCGAGCCCGCAGCACGAGCAGCGCACGATGGCTGATGTCGTTTGCCTTGGCGAATTGCTGATCGACTTCGTCCCGACCGTGACCGGGACGACGCTGATCGACGCGCCGGCGTTCAAGAAGGCGCCGGGGGGCGCGCCCGCCAACGTCGCCGTCGGCCTCGCGCGGCTCGGCGTGCCGAGCGCCTTCATGGGCAAGGTCGGCGACGATCCGTTCGGGCGCTTCCTCGCGAGGACGCTCGCCGAGGCCGGGGTCGATGTGGGCCCGCTCCGCTTCACCGACCAGGCCCGCACGGCGCTCGCCTTCGTCTCGCTGCGCGCCGACGGCGAGCGCGAGTTCATGTTCTACCGCCACCCCAGCGCCGACATGCTGTTCACCCCGGACGAGGTCGACGTCGGAGCGCTGCGCGCCGCCAAGGCGCTGCACTACGGCTCGATCAGCCTGATCAGCGAGCCCTCGCGCAGCGCTACGCTGCACGCGATCGAGACCGCGCGCGCGGCCGGTCGCCTGATCTCCTGCGATCCGAATCTGCGGCTTGCGCTCTGGCCCGATCCGGTGGCCGCCCGCGACGGCCTGCGCCTCGCCATGGGCAAGGCGCAGGTGGTCAAGATCAGCGACCAGGAGCTTCACTTCCTCACCGGCTCCGACGATCCGGCCGCAGCCCGCGAGCAGCTCTGGCACGACCGGCTCGAGCTCATGGTGGTCACTTTGGGTGCGGCCGGTTGCGTCTATTTCACCCCCGACTTCGACGGCGTCGTGGTCGGCTTTGCGGTCGAGTCGGTCGATGCGACCGGAGCCGGCGACGGCTTCGTCGCGGGCCTGCTGCAGGGCCTCGTCAACGACCGCGCGGCCGCGCGCGATCAGGCGCGCCTGCGCGAGATCTGCCGCCTCGCCTGCGCCGTGGGCGCGCTCGCCACGACCGAGCGCGGCGCGATCCCCGCCCTGCCCACGCGGGAACGCGTCCAGCGCTTTCTGGACGAGCGCCCCGCCGCGGGCCCGGGTCAGGGAAGCGCGCCGCCATGACCGCCAAGATCATCCCGGTCGAGCCCTTCGACCTCGTGGTCTTCGGCGGCACCGGCGACCTCGCGCGCCGCAAGCTGCTGCCCGGCCTCTACTACCGCGATCTCGACGGCCAGCTGCCGCCGGAGGCCCGGATCGTCGGCTGCGCCCGCAGCGATCTCGAGCGCGACGACTATGTGCGGCAGATCGACGCGGCGCTGCGCCAGCACGTGGCCGAGGCCGATCTGGACGAGGTCTGCCTCAGCCGCTTCCTCGACCGGCTGCACTACGTCGCGGTCGATGCGGCCGGGCCGAGCGGGTTCGACGCGCTCGCGGCGCTCTTGAGCGACCCCGAGCGCGTGCGGGTCTTCTATCTGGCGACCTCGCCGGAACTGTTCGGCCTGATCTGCCGCCATCTTGCCGCGGCCGGCCTGATCACGCCGAAGGCGCGGGTCGTGCTGGAGAAGCCGATCGGCCGCGATCTCGCCTCGGCGCGGGCGATCAACGACGAGGTCGGCGCGGTGTTCGCCGAGAATCAGGTCTTCCGGATCGATCACTATCTGGGCAAGGAGACGGTCCAGAATCTGATGGCGCTGCGCTTTGCCAACTCCCTGTTCGAGCCGCTCTGGAACGGCGCCCACATCGATCACGTCCAGATCACGGTCGCCGAGAGCCTTGGGGTCGAGGGCCGGGGCGCCTACTACGACCACGCGGGGGCGCTGCGCGACATGGTCCAGAACCACATCGTGCAGCTGCTCTGCCTGGTGGCGATGGAGCCGCCGACCCGGCTCGAAGCCGACTCTGTCCGCGACGAGAAGCTGAAGGTGCTGCGCGCGCTGCGCCCGATCGCGGGCGATGAGGTCGCGATCAAGACCGTGCGCGGCCAGTACCGGGCCGGTGCCATCGGTGGCGACCCGGCGCCGGGCTACCTTCAGGAGATCGAGGCCGAGGCGAGCCCCACCGAGACCTTCGTGGTCCTCAAGGCCGAGATCGAGGGCTGGCGCTGGGCCG
>JBKPDM010000439.1:0-13573 GCA_046727895.1 Pseudomonadota bacterium
CCGCCGTACAGCTCGGCGATGTCGGCGACGATCGAGAGGCCGAGGCCGGAGCCCGGCACCCGCTCGTCGAGGCGGCGGCCCCGCTCGAGCACCTCGGCGCGCCGCTCCGCGGGCAGCCCCGGGCCGTCGTCCTCGATCCTCAGGGACAGGCGCTCGCCTTGGCGCCCGGCGCGGACCAGCACGCTGTGCGCGGCCCACTTGCAGGCGTTGTCGAGCAGATTGCCGAGCATCTCCTCGAGGTCCTGGCGGGCGCCGCGAAAGGCGAGGCCGGCCGCGCAGTCGACCTCAATCGCCAGCTCGCGCGCGACGTAGATCCGAAGCAAGGTGCGCTGCAGATCGCTCAGCACGGGCGCCACCTCCGTGCGCGCGCCAAGGACGGAGCCGGTCGCCATAGCGCGCGCCCGCGCCAGATGGTGCTCGACCAGGCGGCGCATCTGCGCCACCTGGCGCGCGACCAGTTCGGCGAGTGGCCCGTCTCGCCGCGCCGCCTCGTTGGTCAGGACAGAAAGCGGGGTCTTCAGACCGTGGGCGAGATTGCCGACATGGGTCCGGGCCCGATCGACGAGCGCCTCGTTATGATCGAGCAATGCATTCAGCTCGTCCGCCAATGTCTTAATCTCATGAGGAAATATGCCCTCGAGACGTCGCGCTGAACCGGCCCGGATCGCGGCCAGCGCCGACTCGATCCGGCGCAGCGGCTCGAGCCCGAAGCGTACCTGGATCAGAACCGCACCGAGCAGGCCGAGAAACAGGGCGCCGAGCGCCAGCGAAAGCAGACGGTTGAAGCGCTGCTTGTCGTCCCGGATCTCGGCACGGTCCCCGGCGACCGCATAGAGAAAGGGCGCGTCGGCGCCCGGCAGCGTGATCGCGCGCACCAGGAGACGAAGCTCCTGGCCATCCGGACCGATCACGTCAGTGGCAACGCTCGAGTGATCCGGCGCCAGGTCGACCGGCAGGCTTTGGTCCCAGAGCGAGGCGGAATGGTCGAGCGCCCGCGCACCATCGTTGATCTGCCAGTACCAGCCCGAGAGCGGCTGGGTGAAGCGCGGCTCGCCGAGCTGCAGGCGAAGCTCTAGGCGGCCACCGGCACCGATCTCGCTGCCCGCGACCAGCCCCTCCAGGAGCACGCCGAGATGGGCATCGAAATTGCGCTCGACACTGTCGCCGAATAGGGCGGACAATGCGTAGCCGCCGGCGCTCAGTACCAGCGCGCCCCAGACGGCGGCGCCGGCGACCAGGCGAAAGGCGAGCGAGTTACGCCGCATCCTCCGATCGGCGCCTCCGTCCGGGCGCGCGGCGCGGATCTTCGAGACAGGCCGGCCCGGCATGGCCGACCGCGGGTGAATCGACCGCGCGATACACGCGGGTCGCGCGCAGATACGACCTTAGCAAAGCAGGCCGGTTCCCGTTTCCGGCGGACGCAGCCGATAGCCGAGGCCGCGCGCGGTCTCGATCAGGTCGACGCCGAGCTTCTTGCGCAGGCGGCCGATGAACACTTCGATGATGTTAGAATCGCGATCGAAGTCCTGATCGTAGAGATGCTCGGTCAACTCGGTGCGCGAGACGACTTTACCCTGGTGATGCACGAGGTAGGCGAGCAGGCGATACTCCTGTGCGGTCAGCCTGACCGGCCGGCCAGCGACGCTGACCCTGGCGCTTCGCGTATCGAGGACCAGCGGGCCACAGGCGAGCTCGGCCGAAGCATGGCCCGCGGCGCGCCGGACCAGCGCCCGAAGGCGCGCAAGCACCTCCTCCATGTGGAACGGCTTGGCGACGTAATCGTCGGCCCCGGCATCGAAGCCCGCGACCTTCTCGCTCCAGCGATCACGCGCAGTCAAAATCAGGACCGGGGCCTGCCGGCCCTCCCGCCGCCAGCGCTCGATCACCGTGATGCCGTCGACAACCGGCAGCCCGAGATCGAGCACCACGGCATCGTAGGGCTCGTTCGCGCCGAGATAGTGGCCTTCCTCGCCATCGGTCGCCAGATCGACCGCGTAGCCCGCCTCGGTCAGACAGTCCCTAAGCTGCCGCGCCAGATCGGCATCGTCTTCGACCACCAGAACCCGCATCCCGTGCCCCCCGGAGGCCCGCCCCTCGGCGTGGCCCATTGTCTAAGCGCCGTCCGGATGAAACAAGCATGGCCTAGCTTAACCTTATGTGAACCGGCAGCCGGACGCACTCTGGCGCCATACCGTCGCGCCGAATCGGTTCGTTCGCGCGGTGGTCCGACGCGCGATCGTAGCGGGGGCTGCCCCTGCCGAATTCGATGAAATGCAGAGCGTAACCGCCGTCGAGCCGCCGGCGATCTACGAAACCGTGTCAGGCGCCGCGCGGGGCGAGATACCGTCGCACGGTGCGAGGGACGGTGACCGACCGCGAACTCCCACGGCTACCGGACCAATTTGGCTCTGCCGATGTCAGCAGCAGATCAGCAGCGCGCCTCTCGACGCGCGCCGGTCGGGCTGCGGGCGCCGAGCGCTACATGAGCTCGGCGCGCCGCGCGATCTTCTGGATTTCCTTCTGGACCAGACGTTCGACGATTGGCTCCAGGTTACCGTCGAGCCACTCCTTGAGCAGCGGCCGGATCATGTCCTCGAGGAACTGCTCCACCGAACGGCCCGAGTCGTCGGCGATTGACTCCTCGGGCGGCGTCCGCTGAAAGGCCCGGGAAAGTTTGGCGAACGCACCAGTGGCGGCGGTCGCCGCAGTGGCGGATACCAGCTCCGCCCTCGCATCGGCCGGATTCATCTGCACGGCAGCTATGTCCTCCTGCTTGGGCTGGTTTGGGATCGAGATGCCCGGTTCGTCCTCGGATGCGTCCTCGAGCGGGGCCATCTCGACCTCGTCAATCGGCGCTTCGGATTCACCAATCGGCCCGTCGGCCTGCCGTCCCATCGGCGCGGCGCCTTCGGCTCTAAGGTCGACCACTTCGCCGCTCTCGCGCACGACCTTGGTCAGCTCAAGGACATCGTCAGAGTCGTCGTCCTCGGCGGCCCGGGCGAGCGCGTCGGCATCCTCGTTCAGGGCCTCCGAGTGAGCCTCGGCGGCGCCCAGATCGTCATCATCGTGACTGGCATCGTCGGCCTCTTCGTCCGCGATGATCCGCCGGATGGAGGATAGAATCTCCTCCATCGATGGCTCATGTTGTTCTCTAGGCTCGGTCGTCACGTCACTCTACCTCCAGGAATGTGCCACGGAGCCCGGGCCCGCGGCCGCAAAGCTCGGTCCATCAGCGAGGGCTGTCGCTCTTCAACCTGGGACCCAAGCCAAACAGGCGGTTGCGAGTGTCAGCGTAATAGGCCTCCGAATTATACGCCTCGACCGGCAGATCGATACCCTTGACCGTGAGTTCGCCAACCGCGGCCTTCAACCGATAACTCGCTACGACTTGGTCGCGCCGGGACTGCACGAGATCGACCTGGGACGAAAACAGGTCGCTCTCCTGATCAAGCACGTCCAGGGTCGTCCGCTGTCCCACCAAGGCCTCCTGACGCGCGCCTTCGACCGCGATCTCGTTAGCCCGCACCTGGGCGGCACGCGAATCAATCTGAGTCGTCGCCGTGATCAGGGCCTCCCAGGCGTTGGTCACTTCGTCGCGTACCGAGCGATAGGTCGACTCCAGATCGTCCTGGCGCTGCCGCACCGTCTGCTTGGTCTGGCGGACCCGCGCATACTCACCCCCGCCTTGATAGAGCGGCACCGTGAGGTTGGCTCCGATCGAGGCATCCCGCTGCGAATCCACCGTCGCGGAAGGGTCCTTGGAATAGGTTAATTCTCCCCTAATGGACAGCCGCGGCAGGAGGACGGATTCGGCCACGCTGACGTCGGCCCGGGCCGCCGCCAGGTTGAACTGAGCGGCCGTGATGTTCGGATTGCCCACTTCGGCGAGCTGGTGCGCCTCGGCCTCCGTGGCCGGCAGGCCGGCCAATGGTCCCGGCACCTCGAGTTTCACCGGTTCCTGGTTGATCACTTGGCGGTAGGTGGCCTTGGCGGCCTGGAGATCGCCCTCGGCGCGCACGCGGTCGGCGATCGCCCCGGACAGGCGGGCATCGGCCTGCGCGACGTCGGTCCGGGTCACCTCGCCGACCCGGAAGCGATCCTGGGTGGCCTGCAGCTGCCGGCGCAGGCGGCTCTCGTTCTGGACCGCAAAGTCGAGCACCGCCTGCGCGGCGACCACGTCGGTATAGGCGGTGACAGCCTGCAGCAGCACGGTCTGCTCGGTCGCCTCCAACCGGGCCCGCTCCGACCGGACCAGCCGTTCGGCGCGCTGCGTGTTGGCGACCGTCTCGCCGCCGCTGTAGAGCTCCTGCTGGAGGGCCAGTCCGCTCGACAGCGTGTCAAACTTGCGGGTGGTGCCGGACTGATCGACGTCGTTGTGAATCGCGGCGGAGTTGATCGAAAGTGTCGGTCGCCAGCCGCTCAGCGCCTGCGGCACCAGTTCGTCGGTGGCTCGCAATGCCGCACGCTCGGACTCGAGGTCGGAATTGGTCAGATAGGCCGACACCAGGGCGTCCTGCAAGCTCTGCGCCACGGGCGCCCTGGTCGTGCCGGCCGCGAACACGGCGGCGAGGATCGCGACAGCGACGCTCGGTCTCATGGCTCCCCTATACACGGTCTTCGCCAGATACGATAGTATCTGAACCAACATTTACACCTCGCGGCTCACGGTTCGTCGAACCAGATTGCGCGCCCGTGACGTCAGTAGCGTGACATGCTGGGATCGACTTCGAGGGCGAACGCCTCAACCCCACCCCTCAGGTTGACCGCGCGGCTCAGCCCCAGCTCGCGCAAATGCCGCGTTGCCAGCAGAGATCGGTGGCCGCTGTGGCAGACGACGACCAGTGGCCGATCCTGCGGCAGCTCGCGCTCGCGTCCACCCAACGCGCCGAGCGGCAGGTGGATCGCCTCCGGAAAGCTACAGATCGCCAACTCCCAGGCTTCGCGGATGTCGAGCACGGCGTAAACGGCCGGTCCGGCGCGCAGGTCGGCCAGCTCGGCCGGATCGATCTCGAGCGGCGGCGGGTCGGGCAGGGTCACGGCGATAGCTCCGCGGACGGGTCGGCCCGGGGGCGGGTCAGAATGCGAACTCGGGCGTTCGAACGAGGCGCGGCAAGCGAGCGATGTGTGCGTCAAACAGGGTCCGCCGGCCGATCACCCCGTGCAGCCGCGTGAACAGCGTGCCCTTGCCGACCGGGCCGTCGTCGAGCACCGCCACCAGCCGGCCGCCTTCGCCGATCTGCTCGAGCAGCGCCGGCGGCACGCTGTCGACCGCTCCCGCCAAAAGGATCACGTCGAACGGCGCCTGACTCGGGTGGCCGGCAAGCGGATCGTCGCTCTCGGCCACCACGACGTTGTCGACGCCGAGCTCGTCGAGCAGGGCCTCGGTCTGCCCGGCGGTCGCCCGGTCGGGCTGGAGCAGGATGACGGTCGCCGCCAAGCGGCCGAGCACCGCCCCGACGTAGCCGGTTGCATCGCCTAAGA
Source organism: Pseudomonadota bacterium (assembly GCA_046727895.1). GTDB lineage: Bacteria > Pseudomonadota > Alphaproteobacteria > Geminicoccales > Geminicoccaceae > DATAOG01. The sequence goes on from JBKPDM010000439.1 coordinate 5,482, forward strand.
CCAGGACGACCTCTTGCGGGCCGATCGCCGCGGCCTGGATCAGGCGGGCGAGCGCCAGTGGCTCGATCAGATAACCGCCGCCCGGTAGCGGCAGGTCCTCGTCGGCGTAAGCGACGCCGCGCAGCGCCTTAGGCGCGAACCGCTCCCGCGGTACCTCCCGCATGGCGGCTAGCACGCGCTGATCATCGATCCGGTTCGGGCGCAGCTGGTTCTCGACCATGGTCAAGCGGGCGCGACTATAGTCCATCGGTTCTTGCTCGCTGGCTGTCACGAGGTGTGGCGATCAGGGTCCGGAAATTCACAGTTGATCTGAACTATAGCGGCGCTCCGCCGGCCCGACAATCGGCGATCGCGCGCCGACGTGTGCCGTTGACCGCTCCCGGCCGGGCCGATAGAAGACCTCGTCGAGAGATCTCCGGCCGGGTAGCAAAGTGGTAATGCTGGGGACTGCAAATCCTCGATCGGCGGTTCGATTCCGCCCCCGGCCTCACCGCCTCGCCACCGGAAGGAAGAAGGGGGCGCGGGCCGCCCCGACCCCGGCCACGCGCCCGCGGCGCGATCGGCTTAGCCCCTGCGGGTGATGCTTCCGATGTTGCCTTGGGAAGAAGCTCAAACCCAGCGGAAGACCGCAATGGCCCAAAGGATCGAAACGACGAGGCCGCCCCAAAGGGGCGTTCCCATGAAACCGAGCCAGGCAAGAAAGATGAAGGCACTTCCCAGCAGCGAGATAAACAGCCGGTCGCCGCGCGTCGTATCGAGTCCCAGGATTCCGCGGCGCGGTGCGCCGCCCGGCGCGTAATACTCCCACGCCGACATGCCGACGAGACATAGGGCGATGAAGATGAAGAATGCCGCCGTTGGCCAGGTCCAGGCCATCCAGTGGAGCAGCGATGTGTCTTCCATAGCGCACCCCCTCTGTCACACTCGACCTAGGGCGAAGCCTTTGGCTATGTAGTTCCGCACGAAGTAGATCACGACGGCGCCGGGGACGAGCGTAAGCGAGCCGGCGGCGGCCAGCAGCCCGAGCTGATAGCCCGACGTGCTTGCCGTCTTGGTCATCACGGCGGCGATCGGCTTGGCCGCGACCGAGGTCAGCGTCTTGGCGAGCAGCAGCTCGACCCACGAGAACATGAAGCAGAAGAAGCAGGCGACGCCGATCCCGGCGGCGATGGTCGGCATGAAGATCTTGATGAAGAAACGCCAGAACGAGTAGCCATCGACGTAGGCCGTCTCGTCGAGTTCCTTCGGCACGCCCGACATGAAGCCTTCCAGAATCCACACAGCCAGCGGCACGTTGAACAGCATATGCGCGAGCGCCACGGCCCAGGGGGTGTCGAACAGGCCGACAGCCGAATAGAGCTGGTAAAAAGGCAGCGCGAACACCGCCGGTGGCGCCATGCGGTTGGTCAGCAGCCAGAAGAACAGGTGCTTGTCACCGAGGAAGCGGTAGCGCGAGAAGGCATAGGCCGCCGGCAGGGCAGCCGCCACCGATAGGACGGTGTTGATGACAACATATTCGAGCGAGGCGATATAGCCATTGTACCAGGATGGGTCCGTGAAGATTACCCTGTAGCTCGCGAGCGTGAAACTGCGCGGCCACAGGGTGAAGCTGCCGAGAATCTCGTTCGTTGTCTTGAACGACATGTTCAGCAGCCAATAGATCGGCAGCAGCAGGAAGACGATGTAGACGATCGGGATCAGAGAACGCGCGCGCATCGTCACCTCGGCTCGTTGCGCATCATCAGGGTGTAGAAGATCCAGCTCAGGAGCAGGGTGATCAGGAAGTAGATGAGCGACATGGCCGCTGCCGGGCCGAGGTCGAACTGACCGAGCGCCGTCTTGACGAGGTCGATCGAGAGGAACGTCGTCGAACTACCCGGTCCGCCACCGGTAACCACCACGACTTCGGTGTAGATCATGAACGAGTCCATGAAGCGCAGCAGGATTGCGATGGTCAGCACGTATTTGAGCTTGGGCAGCTGGATGTAGCGGAACACCGCCCACGGCCGGGCCGCGTCGATCTTGGCGGCCTGGTAGTAGGCATCGGGGATCGAGACGAGCCCGGCGTAGCAGAGGAGCGCTACCAGTGACGTCCAATGCCAGACATCCATGAGGATGATGGTGAACCAGGCGGCGAGCGGCTCGCGCGTATAGTTGAATTCGATGCCGAGCGCTCTGACCGTCCGGCCGAGGAGGCCAATCTCAGGCAACGCCATGATGTTCCACATCGCGCCGACCACGTTCCACGGTATGAGCAAGGGCAGGGCCATCAGCACGAGACACACCGACAGCCAAGGCCCCTTGCGCGGCATGGCAAGCGCGATGATCAACCCGAGCGGTATCTCGATCAGAAGCACGATGCCGGTGAAGAGGAGCTGGCGCAGAAGAGCGCCGTGGAAGCGCTCCGAATGCAACATTTCGTCGAACCAGCGCACCCCCGACCAGAAGAACTCGTTTGCGCCGAAGGATTCCTGCACGGAGTAGTTGACCACCGTCATCAGCGGCACGATGGCGTTGAATCCTACCAGCAGGAGGACCGGAAGGACGAAGAACCAGCCTTTGTTTGTGACGGTTTTCTTCATGACCGCGTCACTTGACGATCCAGCCGTCTGCGTAAACCTGCGTGTGATCCGGCCGGAAGCGCACATGCGTGCTTCCCTGCGGGACCGGCTCGTCCTCAGGCACGAGCAGCCGGATCGCGCAACCGGCGTGGCGGGTCTCGACGATGCGGTGGCGCCCGGCGTCGAGCACCTTGACGACCTCGACCGGAATCCCGCTCTCGGCGAACGCGACAAATTCTGGCCTGACGCCGAGTTCCAGGCTCTTGCCATTGCCGCGCCACAACGCAGCGTTCGCCGCATCAACCTCCGCACCGGCGAAGAGGGCCCTGCCGCCCTTCACTTCGCACGGCAGGATGTTCATACCCGGCGAGCCGATGAAGTGGCCGCCGAACGTGTGGTGCGGTCGTTCGAACAGTTCGACCGGCGTCCCGATCTGCACGATCTCGCCGTCATTCATCACGACAACCTGGTCGGCGAACGTCAGCGCCTCCGTCTGGTCGTGGGTGACGTAGATCATGGTGCGGCGGATGCGGTGGTGGAGTTCCTTGAGCTTCGAGCGCAGCTCCCATTTGAGATGCGGGTCGATCACCGTCAGCGGCTCATCGAACATGATCACGTTGACGTCCGAGCGCACCAGCCCGCGACCGAGCGAGATCTTCTGTTTGCCGTCGGCCGTAAGGCCCGCCGCACGCTTGCCGAGCATGTCGTCGAGCTCGAGCATTCCTGCGATTTCCCGCACCCGCCGCGCCACGTCGGACTCTCCGACACCGCGGTTCCTGAGCGGGAAGGCGAGATTGTCGTAGACGGTCATCGTGTCGTAGATCACCGGAAACTGGAACACCTGGGCGATGTTGCGAGCCTCAGGCGTTGCGTCGGTGACGTCAAGACCATCGAAGAGGATCGTCCCTTCGGTCGGCCTGAGGAGGCCCGACGTGAGATTGAGCAGCGTGGTCTTGCCGCAGCCCGACGGACCGAGCAGCGCATAGGCGCCGCCATCGGCAAGTTCGAGCGTCAACCGCTTCAGCGCCCAGACCGCCGGCTCTTTCGGGTCGGTACTGTAGCTGTGCCGTACCCCGTCCAGCTTGATGCTCGCCATCACGCCCCTCCGGCGACGAGGCGCCCGTCGCCATCGAAGAAGAAGCTCTTGTCAACGTCGACCTGGAGCCGCGCCATCGAGCCGACCTCGAAAGGGTGGATGCCGTGCGACTGCGACACCCAGGTGCGACCGTTGAGGTCGAAGTGGACGACGCTTTCGGACCCGCTGAGCTCGGCGACCAGAACCCGGCCCTCGACCGCCGTGCCGTCGCCCTCGCTCCGTGGCGTGATGTGATGCGGCCTGATGCCGATGGTGTACTCGCCGTCGGCGATCGCCGCGGCGGCGTTGCCGGCGGGCAGCTTGACCGCGCCGCCGATGAGGATATCGTCGCCGAGCTTGGTCACCGGCGCGGTGTTGATCGGCGGATCCGAAAACACCTTCGCCGTCGTCAGGTCCCGCGGCCTTCTGTAGATATACCCCGTCGGACCGAACTGGGTGACCCGGCCCTCAAACAGCGTCGCGGTGTTGCCGCCGAAGAGGAGCGCCTCCGTCGGCTCCGTGGTTGCATAGACGACGATGCGATCGCGACCCGCGAAAAGCCTCGGCAGCTCCTCGCGCAGGTCCTCCCGTAGCTTGTAATCGAGATTTGCCAGCGGCTCGTCGAGCAGGATCAAGTCCGAGTCCTTGACCAGCGCTCTGGCGATCGCCGTGCGCTGTTGCTGACCCCCGGAGAGCTCGCTCGGCAGACGCTTCAGCGTCGGCGTCAGCCGCAGGAGTTCGGCCGTCTCATGGACGCGCGTCTCGACCGCCCGCCGCGGCAATCCGGCAACGCGCAGCGGCGACGCTATGTTTTCGAACACGGTCATGTTCGGGTAGTTGATGAACTGCTGGTAGACCATCGCGACGTTGCGTTTTTGCACGGGAACGTCGATCACGCTCCTGCCACCGAACAGAAGTTCGCCCGAGGTCGGCCGCTCCAGTCCGGCCATCAGCTGCATGAGCGTCGTCTTGCCCGAGAGCGTCGGCCCCAACAGCGTATTGAACGAGCCCTTTTCGAGGACGAGGTCCGTCTCATGAATGTGGACGTTCGCGCCGACGCGCTTCGTCACTTTTTTCAGTTCCAAAGACATTGCCTCGCCGCCGATTCTTTCCCTTCATCTTTTTGTGAGAGTTTCAATTTCGTCACGAAACTCTCCCGGAGCGTAGCCTTGGCCCGCTCCGGGAGATACTCACGCTGCAGCAGAGCTGTCTACTGGTGCTCCGTCCAGCGTTTGATCAGTTCCTCGTAGGCGATCGTCTCGCCCTTGGGCTTCTCGTTCGCGAGCTTTGCCCACGGGGCGTGCTCGGTGCTAAGCCACTTTGACGGATCGCTCTCCGGATTCAGCCGCGGGCCGCAGCCGTGGTAGACGTTGCTTTTCTCGTCCACCGCCTGCATGCGGGCCATGACCTGGTCCATCTGCTCGGCGAGGCGATCGAGCGCCTGCTGCGGCGTGAAGGTGCCGGAGTTGACGTCGCCGATGTTCTCCCAAAAGAGCTGGGCGAGTCTCGGATAGTCGGGCACGTTGATGCCTGTCGGCGTCCAGGCGACGCGGTCGGGCGAGCGATAGAATTCGACCCAGCCGCCCAGCTTCGGTGCTCGCTCGGTGAAGGATGGGTGCCTGATCGTGCTGTCTCTGATCACCGTCAGGCCGACATGGGTCTTCTTCACGTCCACCGTCTTGGACACCACGAACTGGGCATAGAGCCAAGCTGCCTTGCGGCGATCGACCGGAGTGGACTTCATCAAGGTCCACGAGCCGGCGTCCTGGTATCCACGCTGCGAACCTTCCTTCCAGTACGGACCATGCGGCGACGGCGCCATCCGCCAAAGCGGCATACCGTTGTCGTCGACGGTGTTGTTGCCCGCGCTCTTGGGCTGCACCATGTTGGGCATGAACGCCGAGTACCAGAAGATCTGCTGGGCGACGTTGCCTTGGGCGAGCGCCGGCAGCGACTGGTAGAAGTCGAGGTCGGCCGCACCCGGAGGCGCATATTTGCGGAGCCACTCGTCCCACTTCGCGACCGCGTAGACCGCCGCCGGGCTGTTGGCGCCGCCACCGCGCGATACCGAGGCGCCGACCGGATTGCACGAGCCCTTCTCCATGCGGATGCCCCACTCGTCGACGGGGCGACCGTTGGGTATGCCAACGTCGGCTTCGCCGGCCATCGACAGCCATGCATCGGTCATGCGCCAGCCGAGGTCGGGGGCGCGCTTGCCGTAGTCCATGTGACCGTAGACGCGGACGCCGTCGATCTCCTTCACGTCGTTGGTGAAGAAGTCGGCGATGTCCTCGTAGGCCGACCAATTGACTGGCACGCCCAGCTCGTAGCCATACTTGGCTTTGAACTTCGCTTTGATCTCGGGGCGGTCGAACCAGTCCTTGCGGAACCAATAGAGGTTGGCGAACTGCTGGTCGGTGAGCTGCCACAGCTTACCGTCCGGCCCGGTGGTGAAGGACTTGCCGATGAAATCGTCGACATCCAGCATCGGGTCGGTGACGTCCTTGCCCTCGCCCGCCATCCAGTCGGTCAGGTTGACCGCGCTTTGCAGACGCGAGTGCGTGCCGATCAGGTCGGAGTCGTTGATATAGGCGTCATACAGGTTCCGGTTCGTCTGCATCTGCGTCTGAACGGCCTGCACGACTTCACCCTCGCCGAGGATCTGGTGATTGACCTTGATCCCGGTGATTTCTTCGAACGCCTTGGCCAGGACCTCGGCTTCGTAATGGTGCGTCGGAATATCTCCGACAACACGTTGATTTCATACCCTTTGAACGGCGCGGCAGCCTTGATGAACCATTCCATCTCCTGGAGCTGTTGCTCGCGGGTCAGGGTCGAGGGCTGGAACTCCTGATCGACCCATTTCTCGGCGGCTGCCATGTCGGCATAGCTCGGCCCCGCAGATGCCATCAGGGCCACCGCGGCCCCTGCGGACATGAGTCTCACTTTCACCGAAACACCTCCCATTTGCGTAGTCTCCCCTAGGTTGGTTGCGAATTCAGCCTAAAGTCGCCTGGGCGCCAACCGGTGTCGACGTCCCAGACTACCCCGCAGCACGCGTCCCTCGCTCGGCCAGTCCAGCCTGGCATCAGGCGCGTCAGCGAGATCTTGTCGGCCAGCGTCAGGCCGAACAGGACGTAAAGGTTACCGGGCCGGCGCCCGAGATTGACCTCCTGCAGACGGGTCTCGGCGCCGACCCGCTTGGGCGCGCCTTCGAGCCGCAGCGTCATGTCTTCGCTCCGGCTGCGGGTCGCGCCCGTCGCGCCCGCGCCACGCCGACAGCGCGCCCGCGCTGCCTCGGTCGGCGGCAGAACTCGCTCCGAAGGCTGTCCTTCGCACTCATGTCGCGCAGGGCACGCATACTAACTTCGATCTCGCTGACGCCGAGATCGCGACCTCCCCGAACTGTCCGGGCGTTCCGCCTGCTCCGGCAGGCGGTGTCGCACGGGTCCCCTTCAGTTAGGTGTAGCGCCCCGCGCGCTTCATGGGAAGCCGGGAATGCGTGAGATCGTACGGAAGCTCTCGCTCGGGCTGCCGGGTTTCGTCGGGCGACTCAAATCGTCGGCCTCATCATGAGCTTCGTCACGAGCAATCCTGCTTCTGCCTCGAGTCAGACCGTGCGCGCGCCCGGAGGAGGCGCCAGTGCCGGCGGGGCAGAGATGGTCGCTCGTCGGCCGCGTCGGGCGTTCCTCGCGGGTGGCTCCGGCCGTCGCTCACGCAGCAGCGAGGTGGTCATCTCACGGCGCTCGAGGATCGACGGACACTCATCAATCCAAGAAAGAGGGAGGCGGCACCTGCTTTCTGCGGTATGCAGACCAGAGCGCGGCATCTGCGGAGCGAGGCGCGACAATGACGGCGAGGGCGATCGACTTCTACTTCGAGTTTGCAAGCCCGTATGGCTACCTGGCGAGCACCCAGGTCGAGGATCTCGGTGCGCGGCACGGATGCGAGGTCGTCTGGCATCCGATCATGCTCGGTGCCGCGTTCAAGGAGACCGGAGCACGGCCGCTCATGCACACGCCGCTCAAGGCGCCTTACCTTAGGCACGACGTGCCGCGCTTTGCCCGCCTGCTCGGCATGGCGTTCCGAGAGCCGCCGATCATGCCGGCTAACTCGCTCGCCGCGAGCCGAGCCTTCGTCTGGCTGGAGGTTGACGATCCGGGGCTCGCCAAGCGCTTGGCGCAGGCCGTCTTTCACGCCCACTGGGGCGAGGGGCGGGACATCAGCGCTGCGGAGCAGGTGGCGGAGATCGCCACGCCACTCGGCATCGAGCGATCGGCACTCCTCCAAGCCGTCGCCGACCCCGCGATCAAGGAGCGCCTGAAGCAAGCGACCGCGGCAGCGCTTGAGCGCGGCGTTTTCGGCTCGCCCTTCATCTTCGTCGGCGGTGAGCCATTTTGGGGCGCTGATCGCCTCGATCAGGTCGAGGCCTGGTTGGCGCAAGGCGGCTGGTGAG
>JBKPDM010000440.1:0-9812 GCA_046727895.1 Pseudomonadota bacterium
TCATTGCGCTCCTCGAAAGGGGAGGATTGTTCGATGTCCTTAGAGCCCTCGCGAACCGAACCGGAATCCCCGCAACCGGAACCAGAACCAGAACCGGATTTCGACGAGGTGCTGGGTCGGGCGATCGCGCTCCTGAAAGAGAAGAAACGCATTTCCTATGGCGCATTGAAATACGAACTGAAGGTGGATGACGATCTCCTCGCTGCGATTCGGGACGAGATCGTCAACGGCCAGAAGCTCGCGCACGAGGAAGACGGGAAGGTCCTCGTCTGGACCGGCGGCGAACCAGAGGCCCCGCAACCTGAACCGGACGGCGGCGCTGGCGTCGATTTCGCCGAGGCGTTAAGTCAGGCGATCGCGCTCGTGAAAGAGAAGAAACGCATTTCCTATGCTGCATTGAGGTTAGAACTGAAGGTGGATGAGGAGCTTTTCGCCGCGATCCGCGACGAGATCGTCAACAGCCAGAAGCTCGCGGACGACGAAGGTGGGAAGGTCCTCGTCTGGACCGGCGGGCCGGCCGAGTTCGATCTGACGTTCAATGAGGCGCATCCGCCGCTGATGCGTAATCGCGATCATCTCCCGCCTGACAGCAGCAACCGGATGGTAGTCGGTATCTTCAAGATCGAGCCAAAGTACTTCGAGCGCGTCAAAGATCCGCTATACCCCTGTGAGATAGCGAAAGGCGAGACGGTCTCCCCCCATGAATTTCAGGAACGGGAAGAGTACAGCGAAAAGAAGAAGAAGGAAGTCGAGCGATACGAACTCCAACGCGAGAAATTTTGGAAGTTAATCGATCGCAAGCATTACTCGAAAGCAGAATCGGTCCAGCAATACATTGCCCGCGGGATACATACTCGCAAGATGGACATGTCGGTGGAGACCTGGGGGCAGCGTTTCGAGACTCATCTCAATGTGAATCTGTCGGTGCCACTCTCCGAGGAACCCGACCCCGAAGGGGGCGGGCCCTCCGCGGGTGGGGATGCCGGATTCTCGGCCGAGATGTCACACGAGCTGAGCATAACGCACGAAACCGAGGTTACCTACACCTACGACAAGCAGGACACCATAAATGTGACGCGGCAGCCGGGCGACTATCTCATCTGGCAACTGTGCGAACGCATGAGCACCTGGCGCGTGCCGGTCGGCAAGGAGCCGATGGCGATACTGACTGCGGACGGCCAGCCGGTCGAACTGGTGATCGGTACGCCGACGGAGTATGAGGACTTCCTGCCTTTGCCGGGCGCCTCGCCGGGTGGAGACCCAGGCGGCGGCTCACCAGGCGGCCCCGGCTCGACCGAGCCGCCCCAGGGCGATCCGGTCCGCGGTTGATTGCCCGACCAAGGGCTTCGATGCGCAATCCATGCGGTGGGAGCGGCGAAATGTCTAAACAAATCGGCCTCGATCCGGGGGAAAGCATCGCGTTCGCGATCAAGCCGGCCGGGCTCACGACGCTGCTTTCGATCAAGGGTAACGACGATGGCGAGACGACCATCACTTACCATTTCGAGCTGTGCCATGAGCCGGATTACACGGTAACCCTCAAGAGGCAGGAGACCAAGCAGGTCGACGTCTCACACGGAAAAGGATCGCTCTGTACCGTCCGGAACACCGGCTTCCGCAAGGTGACGGTGTGGACGGATTACTGAAGGTGCGGCCCCCGACCCCGCATATTCAAGCAGGATGGTGAACCCCATGAGCAGCAATCTTTTCCGGGAGCCCGAGTTTCAGGAGAAAGCCAAGAAGGTCCTCGCCAGGCGGAAGTCTGCCGGGGCTGATGCCGACGGGTTCGGCCGGCACGCCGTGATGCTCGCCGATGCCGCGCATGCGGATCTCGCCGACTTCCACCGGGTCAGGAGAAAGGGCACCCGCCTCAATCTGCTGCACGGAGCTGGCCGGCTCGATGCGGCCGAACTGGGGAAGTTCGCCGAGGTGGACGTGCCGGCCGCACGCCGCGCCTTTACTCAGATGCTGGCCCATCTGGGCGAGACGCTGGACCATGTGCGGCCCGTGCTTGTTCCCGAGCTGGAAGCGATCGTCGAGCTGCACGGGCAGGACGGCCATCCTCTGCAGGCCGGCCTGGAGGCGGTTGCCGAAGCCTGCGGTTTCTCCGAGCACGAGGTCGCCTGGCTGAAAGGCGAGTGTCAGTCCGTGAACTGGCGCCTGATCACCCTCTTGATGGAGGACGATCCCGAGAACCTGGAAGCAATGTTGAAAGGAGCGTCAGTCAGCGCGGACCTCGGCGTCGAGCATTTCGGTTTCCTGAGGCTCACGGGCGACGCGGCGGTGGACGAGAGGATCCAGAAGATCATCGGGCGCTGCCGCGCGGCCGGTGTGACCGCATCGCTCTATCATCTCTGGCCCATCGTCCTTGCGGCAACCATGGTCGCCGCCTCGACCGAGGCCCCGGACGCCGGCGACGAGAGCTCAGTCGAGCCGCTCAACCGGCCACATCTGCTCGCGCACTACGACCTGATGGGGTTTTTCGCCGCGAGATAATTTGACGGCGAAACTGGCAAGCCCTCGACGACGGAGACGGTCCATGCCTCTGAGAATCGCGCAGGCAGCAAACGCGGAGTCGGTCTGGAACGAGATGCTGATAGAGTACAAACATTTTCTCACCGACCCCGGCGGGGCAAACTGGGATCGTAGCAATTTTCACTATCGAAGGCCAAGGAACGAACAGTTTCTGCAGTTGAAGACAGGTAGTACCTTGAAAGTTTACATCAAATATATCTCAACCGGGCACTACTACGTGTATCTGTTGGGGACGGCCGAGGACGGTGGCCAGGTCAAGATCGCCGTCGGCGATCTTCGCAATTAAACCGTGATATTCATGAAATATGAACCAAGGAAAGGAGCAGGATAGCGCATCTGGTGAGCGACAACGCTAGCCGGCGATAACGTGGCAGGACGGAGGCCGACCCATGCCCTTGAGACTAGCGCAGGCGACGAGCGCGCAAGCGATCTGGAGCGAGATGGAGACCGAGTACCATACCTTTCTCAATGACCCCAAGGAGCCCTGGAAGCGGGCCCAGTTCCAGTTCAAGCGACCAACCGACAAGCAGCTGAAGCAGTTCAAGCCGCTCGCGGCGTTGAAGGTGTGGCTCCACCATGAGTCCATGGGGGACTATTACGTCTATCTGATTGGCACGAGCATGACCGGCGGCCAGATCAAAGTGCTGGCCGGCTACCTCAGAAAAAGCGCTGGAGGCTAACTCATGGCGAAAACGAGGAGCTTTGGCGGAGTCACCGCGGCGATCTGGGAATGCGTCAAGACGAGCAGCGAGAAGGAGCACGCAACCAAGTACGAGCCGAGGGACGGCATTCAGGGCACCGCGACGACCAAGACCCTGGTCGGCGAGATCGTGTTGCAGTTCGGCTACGATCGCGCCAAGGAGACTCTGAACTACACTATCAGCAAGAAGCCGCTCGTGGTGACCGACAACCAGATCTGGGACGGAGTTCAGGAAGCAATCGATCACTGCCGAGGGGCGAGCTGAGATTGATTGAAGCGGGCGACGGGCGCGACGCTGCGCGCTCGCTCCGACGTCGGATCGGAGCACCTGATACGCCTCCGCACTTCGTCGAGCAGCTCTCCCAGCTCGCGGCATAGGCCGGATGAAGGCAAAAGCCGCCCCAGCCGGCTCAACGCAGCTATGACAGGGGCTTGGTCGGGGGGAGGTCCGGCCGGTCCGGCCGAGCGGAGTTTAGCCCTTAACGGCGGTGCCGTTCGGATGTTAGAGCAGGAGGTGGAGGCGCGCGCATGCCCACCTTGCTGTACACCCACCCTTCCTCGCTCGGGCACGATCCGGGCCCGGGACATCCCGAATCGCCAGCTCGCATCCGGGCGATTTTGACCTTGCTCGAGCGCGAGGAGCGCAAGGGGGCGCTCGTGGGCGTGCATCGGGAGGCAGCGCCGCGGGCGACCCGCCAGCAACTGGAGCGGGCGCATTCGAGCCGCTACGTCGATGCGGTCCTCAATGCCGAGCCCCAATCGGGTTATCGGCGCCTCGATCCCGACACCGTCATGTCGCCGGGCTCGACCGAAGCTGCGCTGCGGGCCGCGGGCGGCGCCGCCGGCGCGGTCGACGCCGTGATCGCGGGCGAGGGCCGGAACGCCTTCTGCGTGCTGCGCCCGCCCGGCCATCACGCCGAGCCTGGGCGGGCGATGGGCTTTTGCCTGTTCAACAACGTCGCGATCGGCGCCCTGCAGGCGCTCGAGGTGCACGGCATCGAGCGGGTCTCGATCTTCGATTTCGACGTCCATCATGGCAATGGCACCCAGGCGATCTTCGCCCGCGAGCCCCGCGTGCAGTATCTCTCGACCCACCAGTGGCCGCTCTATCCAGGCACTGGCGCGCGCGACGAAACGGGCGTCGGCAACCTCGTCAACCGGCCGTTGCCGGCAGGCACGGGCTCCAAGGAGTGGCGCCGCGTGGTCGAAGCCGATATCCTGCCGGCAATCGATGGCTTCGCGCCCGGGCTGATCATGATCTCGGCGGGCTTCGACGCTCATCGGGCAGATCCGCTCGCCATGCTGGAGCTGGTCGAGGCCGACTACGACTGGGTGACGCGTCAGCTGGTGGCGCTCGCGGTCCATCACGCTGGAGGACGTGTGGTCTCGGTGCTGGAAGGTGGCTATGATCTGAACGCGCTCGCCAACAGCTGCCTGGCGCATCTGAACGGTCTACGCGAGCTCTGACCCCGACGGTATTGCCTGGATCGTGAGCGAAGAATCCGCTAGCTGGCCGACCTCGTCGCCCAATCCCGATGCCGAGCAGGAGGCGCCATACGCCGCCGAGTCGACGCCGCCCGACGTGGCGGCGATGACCTTCGAGCAGGCGCTCGGCGAGCTCGAGCGGATCGTGCAGGACCTCGAGCGCGGGCAGCTCGATCTTGAAGCCGCGATTCAAGCCTATGAGCGGGGCACGGAGTTGAAGGAGCATTGCCGGCGCAAGCTCCAGGAGGCGCAGCTCAGGGTCGAGCGGATCACGCTCGGACCGGACGGCGAGGTCCGCACCGAACCCATGGATTCCGGCTCGCTCGCTCGATGACCGCGCTCGCCGAACGAATGGCGACGGTCGCCGAGGCGACCGAGGTTGAGCTCGACCGCCTGCTGCCGCCGGCCGAGGGCGCGCCGACCCGCCTGCACGAGGCGATGCGCTACGCCGTGCTGGGCGGGGGCAAGCGCCTTCGACCCTTCCTCGTGGTTGCCGGCGCCGATCTGTTCGCAGTGCCGCTCGAGCGCTCGCTCCGGGTTGGCGCCGCGGTCGAGCTGATCCACGGCTATTCGCTGGTGCATGACGACCTCCCGGCCATGGATGACGCCATGACCCGGCGTGGGCGGCCGAGCTGCCATCGCCGGTTCGATGAGGCGACCGCGATTCTGGCGGGCGATGCCCTGCAGAGCCTGGCGTTCGAGGTGCTCGCCGATCCGGCGACCCACCCGGATCCCGGGGTGCGCTCCGCCTTGGTGCGGAAGCTTGCGATCGGCGCGGGCGCGCCTGGCATGTGCGGCGGCCAGATGATCGATCTCGAGGCTGAGGGACGGGCGCTCGATCTCGAACAGGTGCTCGAGCTGCAGCGGCTCAAGACCGGCGCGCTGCTCGGCTTTGCCTGCGAGGCGGGCGCGATCCTGGGTGCGGCCGCCGAAGCGGCGCGCGCCGTGCTGGTCGCCTACGCGGCCGACCTCGGTCTCGCTTTTCAGATCCAGGATGATCTGCTCGACGTGACCGGCGATGCCGCGCTCACCGGCAAGGACCTCGGCCGCGACCAGGCCGCCGGCAAGGCCACCGTGGTCGGGCTGGTCGGCATCGAGGGGGCGCGCCGGCGCCTCGAAGCGTTGCGCAAAAGCGCCAATCGCCACCTCGATCGGCTCGGCACCGAGGCGCCGCTGTTGCGCGCGGTGTTCGATTTTGTCATAAGCCGATCGAACTAGGTCGCATTGCCGCCTCGGTGATCTCCTAATGGGCGAGATCGCAAAAGCGTTTGGTGGGAGGGAATTGAGCCCATGGTTGACACGCCTCTGCTCGACACGATCGACGAGCCGGCCGACCTGCGGCACCTCGCGCCGGAAAGCCTGCGCCAGCTGGCCGATGAACTGCGGGCCGAGACGATCGACGCGGTGTCGGTGACCGGCGGCCATCTGGGCGCCGGGCTCGGCGTGGTCGAGCTGACCGTCGCCCTGCACTACGTCTTCGATACGCCGCGCGACAAGCTGGTCTGGGACGTCGGCCACCAAGCCTATCCGCACAAGATCCTGACCGGGCGGCGGGCGCGCATCCGCACGCTCCGCCAGCCAGGCGGCCTGTCGGGGTTCACCAAGCGGGCCGAGAGCATCTATGACGCGTTCGGTGCGGCTCACAGCTCGACCTCGATCTCGGCCGCCCTCGGCATGGCGACCGCGCGCGATCTCGCCGGCGAAAACTTCAACGTGATCGCGGTGATCGGCGACGGCGCGATGAGCGCCGGCATGGCCTACGAGGCGATGAACAACGCGGGTGCGATGAACGCCCGCCTGATCGTGATCCTGAACGACAACGACATGTCGATCGCCCCGGCGACGGGCGCCATGCACAACTACCTGTCGCGGGTGATCTCCTCGCAGCCCTATCTGACCTTTCGTCACGTCGCCAAGCAGATGGCCGGCTTCGTGCCCCGGCCGCTGGCCGAGGCGGCCGAGAAGGCCGAGGAATACGCCCGCGGCATGATGACCGGCGGTACGCTGTTCGAGGAGCTCGGCTTCTACTACATCGGCCCGCTCGACGGACACAATCTCGACCACCTGCTGCCGGTGTTGAAGAACGTCCGCGACAATCGCCCAGCCGGGCCGGTCCTGATTCACGTTCGCACCCAGAAGGGCAAGGGCTATCCGCCGGCCGAGAACTCGGCCGACAAGTACCACGGCGTGGTCAAGTTCGACACCGCGACCGGCGCCCAGTTCAAAAAGAAGGGCAACGCGCCCTCCTACACCGCGGTGTTCGCCAAGGGGCTGATCAAGGAGGCCGAGACCGACGAGCGGATCGTCGCGATCACCGCGGCCATGCCGTCGGGCACCGGGGTCGACGCCTTCGCCAAGCGCTTCCCCGAGCGCGCCTTCGACGTCGGCATCGCCGAGCAGCACGGCGTGACCTTCGCCGCCGGCCTCGCGACCCAGGGCTACCGGCCGTTCTGCGCGATTTACTCGACCTTCCTGCAGCGCGCCTACGATCAGGTCGTGCACGACGTCGCGATCCAGGGTCTGCCGGTCCGTTTTGCCATGGATCGGGCGGGCCTGGTCGGCGCTGACGGGCCGACCCACGCCGGCGCCTTCGATGTCGCCTATCTAGGCTGTCTGCCCGGGTTCGTGATCATGGCCGCGGCCGATGAGGCCGAGCTGATGCACATGATCGCAACCATGGCCCGGATCGACGACCGGCCCTCGGCCGTCCGCTATCCGCGCGGCGAAGGCGTTGGAATCGACCTGCCCGAGCGCGGCACGCCGCTCGAGATCGGCAAAGGACGAGTGGTGCGTGAGGGCGGCGGACCGATCGCTATCCTGTCCTTTGGCGCGCGTCTGCAGGAATGTCTCAAGGCGGCCGACGAGCTGACCGCGCGCGGCCTCTCGACCACGGTCGCCGACGCCCGCTTCGCGAAGCCCCTCGACGAGGAACTGATCCGTCGCCTTGCTGCCGAGCACGAGGTGCTGATCACGATCGAGGAGGGTACGATCGGCGGCTTCGGCTCGCACGTCCAGCAGTTCATGCTCGAGGCGGGGCTGCTCGACCACGGCCGCCTGCGCCTGCGCTCGATGATCCTGCCCGATCGCTTCATCGACCATGGCTCGCCCGCTGGCATGTACGAGGAGGCCGGCCTGAACGCGACCCAGATCGCCACGCTCGCCCGCCTGACCCTCAGCCCCGGCGACCAATCAATGCAGCAGGCCAAGGCCAGCGCCTGACATGAACGACGATCCGCTCCTCGAACATCGCAGATGTTGGGTGACCGCACTGCGCAGCTTCGAGACGCCGAGCGGAGTCTTTGCCACGGCGTAATACGATCGGATTCGAACTCCGCGCGGCCGCTCGGCCGGCGAGCCGACCGTGCAATAAGGCCTGACCGAAGCGGCACGCTCTGGGCCCGTTGATTAGCCACGGGCGGCGGGCTCGCCAGTCGGATCACTTGTGTCCCTTACCGCCGCCTCTCCCGCCGCCACCGTGGTCACTGCCACCCCTGCCGCCACCGCCGTTGCCATGGCCTCCAGCGGCCCCGCCGTTGCCGCCCCCACCGCCATTGCCGCCCGTGCTGCTCCCAGAATCGTTCGCACTTTTGCCGCTGCTGCCGGCGCTGGGGCTAGCATTGGAGGGGGTGCTGCTGGCACTGCCACCGCCGGCATCGCTGGCGTTGGTGTCGCCTGCCGTGCTGCTGCCGCTCGGGGCAGCGCCTGCAGGCGCATGGGCCCCATCGGTGGCGCGACCCCCGCGGTCGCCAGCTCTGGGATCGGGCGCGGCGACGCCGGTTCGGGCGAAGCCGTCGCCCGGCCGGCGATCGCTGCCGTTGTCGCTGGCGGCCAGCAAGACCGGCGGAGAAGTCGCGGCAAATAACCGCCGTAGACTGGACCAGAAAGCTTGGAAGGCCTCCGGGAGTGTTTCACTTCTCGCGAAGGACGTTGCGAGCTCGACTGAGGCAACGGTCGCAGGATCTGCTGCCGGCTTGAGGGTCGGGGTGGGCGGGTCGGTCCTCGCCGAAGCTTCGGGCCCCACGCTCCCCACCGGTGAAGTGGTCGGGTCTGCCGACGCCAGAGCCGCAATGGCATCGAGCGGCTTGAGCGACGGCTCCGGAGGCGCGCTGGTGTTGCGTCCCGCGGTCGCGCTCACGACGAACTCGCTCGGTATGGCTGCTGACGCCGATGAGGCTGGCATCGAGGGTGCTGGCTCGGCCAGCGCTGCTGAAGAGGTTTGGGCGACGGTCGCTGCGGGCGGCAACTTCGGCGGATCTGTCGCCTGGCCGAGCGTCGACCTGGGCGATCGATCGATTGCAGCTTCGAGGTTGACCTCCTCGCGCGCCGAGGCTGGCCCCTCCGCCGGGTCGCTGTTTTGCTCTGGCGCAGGTGCCACGGTAGCCGAAACCGGGGCCCGCACCGGTTCACTTGCGGTTCCCTCCGGCGTCGCCGGCAGCCGGCGCAGCGGCGCCTGAGTGGTCGCCTCGATCGATGCGCCCGCCGGAGCCACAGGCTGCAGCGGTTCGACTCGTTGCTGCCGCAGCGCGACGTCGGGCGTCGCGAGTGACGGTTCGGGTGGGGCGTCGGGGCCGGGGTTCAGAGCCACGGCAGCCTGGCTGGCAGCCGATGCCGGCTCGGCCTGGCGCAAGGCGCTCGCACGCTGCGTGCTCTCATCGCTGTCCTGATCCGGCAAGGCGGCATCCTGGGGGTGCCCTTCCTCCGTTGCAGTCAGCTTCAAAGGCGCATTCGGCGCAGCAATCAATGCTGCGACATCACGCGTCGATTGTGGCGGAAACTCGTCGTAGGCACTCCAGACGATAATGCCAGACGTGCCGTAGATCATTGAAATCAGCAAAATCACGAAAGTCATGCGTAAATTGCAAGATGTCATTCTCCAACTAACAGTTGCCCACCAGCCCGAGCGGATCGATGACCGGTATTGTGAACGTGTGCAGGATGACGGGCCCGATTGCACCTCGTCCAGCGGCGCTAAGCTCAGCGTCTCGGACGCTCTGCCTGGTCCAGCGGCCGCGACTGCGGCCTTGAACCTGGAGAACTGCTGTGCTCGGTTCTGATGTTGTACACGTGACGCCCCGGAACCTACCGCACGATT
>JBKPDM010000441.1:0-6234 GCA_046727895.1 Pseudomonadota bacterium
GCTGCCTCCGTTGCCCGACCAGACACCGACCTGGACAACCGCCGCTGACCTTGCGCGTGCTTGGGAGCTGAACCGCCTGGCCGAGCGTCTCGCTGCGCTGGTGCAATCTGCATAGTGAGCGCAGTTGGGAAGGCAATACCCCTATGCGCAGCCGTCGTAACATGCGCTGGAGGCGTTGGATGAGCTGGCTCTGGCACAGACCGGCACCCGGCAGTTCCTGCATCCGCGGTTGCGCCGTCGGGGAAGGGAGGGGTCACCAAGAAAATGGCTGAGCAAAGCGTCCTGACAACGCCGGCGTGGTTGCCGCATATTGTCGAGCGGTGTCGCGGCTGGATGATAGCGCCCACCGCTGAAGCGGGAGCAGTCTCCGGGCTCCACGCAGGGAAGGATGGATCTCTTGTCATTTCCGCCGGAGCCCTGCGGCGATACGATGGCCGCGTCAAGCGAGGAGCGAGAGCATGACGAAGTTACGTGTCGGCATCCTGGTTTTCCCGAAGGTCCAGCAGCTCGACTTGACCGGGCCGTTTGAGGTGTTCGCCTCGGTCCCCGAGGTGGAGGTGCGGCTGGTCTGGAAGCGGGTCGAGCGGATCGACACTGCAACCGGCCTCGTGCTCATGCCCGATCTCGCCTTTGCCGAATGCCCACAGTTTGATGTCCTGTGCGTGCCGGGCGGTGTCGGCGTGAACCCGCTCATGGAGGACGAGGAGGTCCTGGAGTTCCTGCGACGTCAGGTCGAGGGCGCCCGCTACATTACCTCAGTCTGCACCGGCTCGATGGTGCTGGCGGCGGCGGGTCTTCTCGTTGGGCGCCGGGCGACGACACACTGGGCGAGCCATGACTTTCTGGCACGGCTGGGTGCGATTCCCGTGCAGGCGCGCGTGGTCACGGACGGCAAATTCGCAACCGGCGGCGGCGTCACCGCCGGGATCGATATGGCGCTCAGGGTCGTGAGCGAGCTGTTTGGCCGCGAAGCCGCCGAGGCGGTGCAGCTCAATCTCGAATATGCGCCCGAACCGCCGCTCACGTCCGGCCGGCCGGAGACCGCACCGGCCGAGGTCGTGGCCATGGTGCGCGAGCGCGGCCGGGCCAGCCGTGCCACCCGCGAGGCGATCGTGAGCCGCCTTGAGGGACGCCGGCTGATGACGGCATGATCTCACATCGACGACGCCCCGATCGAGCAGCTGGACCTGCACGTCATCGTTTCTGATCGCCACCACGCGGCCGGGCAGCGCCTTATGGTCGGACCAGCCGCGCAAGGATCAGCTCGGGCAGATCCGCTTCACCGCGCTCGGGCGCAGGCAGGCAGACCTCCAGCCGCTGACGCGAGCTGAAGCCCCTTGCGGCAGGGCTGGGGCGCCCGGCCAGTGCGGCAGGAGCAGGCGCAGGGTATCCTGGTAGGTCGCGCTCGGGGTGCTGGCCGGGGAGAACAGCCGTAGCGGCTGCGGCTGAGCGCAGAGGGCCATGAGAAGGAGAGCTGCGTCACCGTTCCTCGGGTGGCTTCAGGTGGCGGAACTGCATCAGGAGCAGCAAGTCGTAGGTGATCTTGAGGACGCCGCAGATAAGCAGTGGCCACGCCCGGAATGAGGCTGCAAACAGGGCACCGGCCAAGGCGGGACTGGCGGCCGCGGCGAGGCTCCGCGGCACCGAGGTGAAGCTCGCAGCGACCGCTCGCTCCGCTTCCGTCACGACCGCCATCACATAGGACGAGCGCGTCGGCACGTCCATCTGCGACAGCGCGGCGCGGACCAGCAAGAGCGCCAGGACCACCGGCAGCGTGGGCGCGACAGCCGCCAGCATCAGGGCGATGCTGGATGGAATGTGCGTGAACACCATCGTGTTGATGAGCCCGATACGCCTCGACAACCGGGCGGCCACGGGGAAGGAGAAGGCCGAGAGTACACCCGACCAGAAGAAGAAGGCGCCTGCCGCCGAAAGTGACATCTCGAACCGCTCGAAGAGCCAAAGCGCCAGCAGCGACTGGACCACGAAGCCACCGGCGAAGGCATCAAGGCTGAACAGGGCCGCAAGCTTGAAGACGATGATGCGCGAGGGTCCGAGTGCCGAGGTCGCGCCGCGACCTTCCAGAGGACGACGGCGCGGGATCTGCGCGTAAAGGAGGCCACCAACCAGGCCCAGCAGCGCGTAGAGGACGAACATCAGCTTGATGGCGCCCAGCTGGTCGAGGCCGAACGGTGCTAGCAGATCGGGCGCTGCCGCAGCAGATGCACCAAAGGCCCCTGCGAGCGCGCCCACCAAGCTGTAGCGCGCGAACATCGCAGTCCGGTCGGCGTCGGTGACCTCCCGGCTCAGCGCTGCATGCTCGAGCGGCACGAAGACGCTGACGCTGCCCGCCGACGGATTGATCGTTCCCGCGAACGCGATGACCAAAAGCAGCACGTAGTCGTGGACCACGGCAAAGGCGACGCCTGTGGCGATCATCAGACTGGCGGCAGCGAGCAGGAGCAGCCGCTGGTCATACCGGACGCCGAGGAACCCGACAGCGCTGGTCAGGAGCGCCGAGCCGAGGAGCGACGCTGTGGCGACAATGCCGACCCGCAGCGGATCGAACCCAAGCGCCAGCAGATAGGCGGGCAGCAGCACGGCCACGAAGCCGTCGCCGAAGTCGCGCAAGGCGCGTGCCGCAAAGAGAAGGGTTGCCGGATGGACCCGCTGCACCGATCGCGCCCCGCGCTCGCCGCCGCGGGCATCAGCGTGAGGGCTTGGCGTAGCCGATGCAAGGTCGTGTCACAGCGGGTAGCTGTTCGCCGGGCATCGCGCCCACCAGGCCATCCAGACGCTGGGCGGGATCGGAAGTCCGGCAGGTCTTATGTCTGGCACGTAATCGGTCGGCAAAACAGCGTGCGCGAGTGGGCGTTGCGCCAGGGATGGGGCGGCCGCCCCGTGCGTCGGGAGCAAGCGCAAGGCATTCTGGTCGCGGCGCTCGGGATGCTGGCGACGCATTTCGGGTATAGCGAGGCCAGGCGGGCGTCCTGAGTTCTGCAGCAACCATAGGTGTCGCAAGGCTGCGTTGCGATCCGGCATATGCAAGCGACGGCCCGCTACGTTCCAACTGATAAACAGACCCCACCCAGTTGCCGGCCGGGGCGGTATGCTTAACTCACGCCACCGCCTCCGTCGGTTTAGTTGCCAGTCGCCCAGTTGTACGACGCGCCAACTAGCCGCCAGATGACCTCCAACTCGGCCTCGTCGCGCGGTCCAAAGACCAACATGGTACCGCTAAGTGGGTGTGGTTCGCCCCAGCCGGCCCGCAGCACCTCGTCGTAGAGGGCGGGCGGCAAGCTCAGGTGGGAGGCTGCCGTCGTGTTCGGGGTGCAAGTGGCCGAACTCGGAGCCGCGTAGGAACGCTTCGGCCGGGCCTTTCGCCGCGTGCGGCTTGAGGTGAAATCCCCTTGCGTACGGAACGCTGATCGCACTCCAGCCTACCTCCACTTCCGGCAGCTTGCGAACGCGACGCAACAGCTCCTCCTGGAGGTCGCGGGGCGCGATATCCGATAGCTGCTGATGCGGTCCAGGTTGCTCGCGGGTGGGGTGCGTGGTCTTGGGGCGTTGCCCCCGGCGCACCGGCACCGTCCATCGATCAGAATCGAATCGGTATGGGGGAGTCGTCATACGGGTCCTCCTCTCGCCCGACGCCAGCGTTCGGCGTTCATGGTCCATCTGAAACTCGACACAGCCCGCGGCCGGCCAAGTGCCTTGTGAAACTGCGAATCAGTCCGACCCCCCTGACCAAGCGCGCTCGCGAACACCGGTCTGACTCAGTCCGATCATCCCCATCGGGGAACTTCCCGTGGGCGCGCGCCGTCGCCATGATGGCACGCCCGTAGCGACGAGGAGCGCGCCCGCTCATTCGGCTGCTCGAGGCCGAGGAGCAGCGCAAGCGCCAGCGTCAGGAGCGACGGCAGCGTGTAGACCGTCGAGTTGAGGCCGGCACCGAGCCGGGTGATGACCGAGAACCGAATGACGCTTGGCGACCCGACCGAGCGCAGTCCAGCCACGGCGTAGTAGCGCCAGCGGCGCTCTCCCAGCTATCATTCGATCAGCCGCACGCCTTGCCAGCTTCGGGTCATCCTGACATGGTCCGGCCAACGGCTGCGGTCGGTCAGGTCGTCCGCAGTCAGCGGAAATGCTCGCGCTTGTCGCCCGCTTCATCTCCGCAAGCTGCCCTCTGGTTCAGCCGCGCCACCAGGTCGAGATCATCTTCTTTTCGACGCCGACGCCCGCGGCCACTGCCCGTTCGTATTCCAGTGGTACGGTCGCAGAATCCTGCAAGGCGATGCCGGTTGAGTCGAACAGCGTGATCTCGGAGTCAGAGGTACGCCCCGGCTTCTTGCCTGTAATGACCTCGCCGATCTCGCCGTCGATGTCAGATTCCTTGATGAGGCCTTGTCGCAGCGGCACGTTGATTTCGCCGTCGGTGCGGCACTGGCGGATATCATCGACGAAGATGCGAGCCCGCTGGAGGATCTTCGGGTCGAGCTCCTGATCGCCGGCCTTATCGGCGCCGATCGCGGCGATGTGGGTGCCGGGAGCAATCCACTCATCCATCACGATCGGTCCGCGCGCCGGGGTCACCGTCACCACGACGTCGGCGTCGCGCACCACCTGCTCGAGGGTGGTCGAAGGACGGATCGTCAGTTGCGGGAACTTCGGCTGCTGCGTCTGCATGAAGTGGTCGAGTGTCGCCTGGGTGCGGCTCCATACCCGCACCTCCTCCCACTGGAAGACCTCGTTGCAGGTGGCCAGCGTGCCCTCGGCCATGTGACCGGCACCGACGATGGCCAGGCGTTTCGAATTCTTCCGCGCCATCCACTTGGCGGAAACTGCTCCTGCGGCGCCGGTGCGCATCACCGTGTGATAGCTGCCGTCGCAGATGGCGAGCGGAAAGCCGGTTTCCGGGTGCGTGTAGATGAGGATCGAGAAGACCGTGGGCAGGTCGTATTTCTCGCGATTCCGTTCGCGGATCGACACCCACTTGCAGGCGGCGGCCTCCGGCTCCTCGATGTAGGACGGCATCGCCTCCCACTCGCCCGGATATTTGTCGAGCACGATGTGGCCTTTCGGATCCATGTAGTAGCGCTTCTCGCCGTGCATGCGATAGGCTTGCTCGACGCAAGCGTTGTATTCTGCAGGAGTCAGCAATCCCATCATGTCGGTGCGGCTCAGAATCAGCGTCTTGCGATTGCGCCAGCTTTCCATGACTTGCCTCCCTGCTCGTGATGCGCCCCAGGCTAGTCGCCAGCGGCATCAATTGCACGCGGTAGCGATGCATTGCTTCAGGTCATTCATCGACGGGCGGTCGGTCATCAGGCCCATAACCAGCAGGTACCGTTTGACGCCGTAAGAGCCGAGTGCACAGATGCCGCCAGAGGTTACCACAATGGCTAGGTCTGAGGCGACCGCGCGCTTCACGCTGTGGGCAAGAGCGCAAAGGGGCTGTGGGACTGGCTGGTCTCCAGCAATCCGATCGTGGGGATGGTGCTCGGTAGGACTGCGCCCGACGAGCGACGAGAGAGGCGTGACTGAGCCGGCTCCGGACCGCCCGGTCCGCGAGTGTTCCGGGGGAAGCGGCCGCGCCGTTCGGACTAACCCGGTCCACATTTGGCATCGGAACGAAATGAATGTCACTAAGGGCCTCAGCTCCGGCTAGGTTCTGGTCGCTCGTTCGGCGGCGGACGACGGCACGGCGACGCTTCTACTAATAGAGCCTTGACACGCGCCCATCACAAGGTGTAGTCTCAGTCAAGCTCGAAGAGCGTGTGCGCAGCAGCCCGTCGTGGTCCCAGGCGGGCTGTTTCACTGCCGAGGGTTGCGTGGCGATGGGCGCAAGTTTTGGTCTTGTAAAACGTCGAAGAATCTAACAATAGATTAATGATGAAGTTTGGCTCGGTACAATTGAAAAGAACATCCGCGCTCTAATCAAGATCATCTGGGTCCTCTCTTGACGAATACTGTTACGGGGGGGCGCCGCCCGAAACTTCGCTAGCGACAGCCCGCGAATCCGGGTTCGCAGTTCGCACCCATCCGTCGCACTGGTGGTCGGAAAGCCGCAGGAATCCTGGACTTTTGGGTCCTGAAGGGTGCGAACCTACGCGTCGCACCCGTCGCACTGAGGTCCGCACCGGATCGGCTGAACGCCGCGGAATCCCTGGCTTTTTGCGCTGCGACGGGTGCGAACCTGGCGTCGCAGCCCGTCGCACCAAGGTTCGCACCAGC
>JBKPDM010000442.1:0-4104 GCA_046727895.1 Pseudomonadota bacterium
CGGGCGAAGAGGAGCACTACTGGGTCAAATCGGTTGTCATTCCTTCGGTCGGGGACAACGGTCAGGACGGCAATCTGGTGACCGCCCGCTACTACGTGGGCAAGGGTGCGGGGGCGAAGCCGCTGGTCATCGTGCTGCCGATCTGGGGCGTCAGCGCCTATCCTTCGAATGCGGTCTCGGCGGGTCTGACGGCGCACGGGGCAGGCGCGGTCGATGTCCTGGAAATTCTCGGCAAGAACAATCTGGTCGATTGGGATGCCATGGGCGCTGCCCGCAGCGAGGCGGAGTTCTTCCGTCTGCTCGATCAGATGGTCGACCGGTTCACCAATACCGTGATCGACATTCGGCGTCTGGTGGACTGGGCGCAGACCCAACCTGACATCGATTCCAACAGGATCGCCCTGATCGGCTTCAGCATGGGCGCGCTCGTGGCCAGCGTCACCATTGCGAACGAGCCGCGCCTCGCGGCCGGCGTCTTGGTAATGGGCGGCGCCGATCCGCCCGAGATCTTGGCCACCTGCGGCCACGAAATCCGAGACGCACGTGAGCAAATTCTCGAACGGTTTCATTGGTCCCTTGACGAGTTCAAGCAAAAGCTCGAGAGGCCTCTGGCCGAGATCAATCCCGCCCGCTTCGCCGGCATGGCGGACCCCAGCCGTGTGCTCATCATTGAGGCGGGAGGAGGATACCTGCAAGCCCCGATCGGCCAGGGAACGGCTCTGGAATGCCATGGGGCGCCCGGAACGGATAAGCTACCTCTACGATCACAGAACGGCGCGGCGACAGCATCCAGCACCAGATCTACCGATTCTTCGACCGGACCCTCGGCTGGCGTTCCACGCGACCCTAGCCCGAGGCGGCCTGAGCGTCGGTGCACCTTTCCGTGCACGACGTTGGCTTGGCGGTTCCGCACCAAGCCGTAGCGCCGCACTCGGGCTCGGACGACGGCGACCTGAGCAGCTCGTCCCTGCACCGATGGCGTGCTGAACGACGGCGCGACTGGTTGACCGGGCGTGCCGGCGACCGCATGCTTTCGCCGGTCCGCAAAGATCACTCGACCGGGAGACGAACGATGAACCGTCTGGTGAGCACAACTGTTGCCGTCGCTGCGGTCGTCGCGAAAGCCGCGACGGCATCCGCGGCTGACAAGGCGTGGGCGTCAGAGAAGCCCATTACGATCATCGTGCCCTGGGCCGCCGGCGGCTCGACCGATCAGGTGACCCGCGTCGTCGCGGGCGAGCTCGAAGACGCGCTCGCCAGAGCGTCGTGATCGTCAACCAGCCGGGCGCCTCGGGCTCGGTCGGCGCCAAGAGCGCCTGGGATGCACCGCACGACGGCTACACCTGGACCGCGGGCGCCGCTTCCGACCTCGGCACCTATCCGGTCCTCGGCATGCTGGACACCCAGCTCAAGGACTGGGCGTTGTTCCTGGATGTTGCCAACGTGTCCGTGATTGGCGTCAATCCCGATGCGCCCTACCAGGACGTGACCCAGCTTCTCGATGCCATGAAGGCCAAACCGGGCGAGGTCTCGGTCGCCACCGCCGGTCTGACGTCCGCCGGCCACAACGCCATGGAAGCGATCGCCCAGCAGGCCGGGGTCACCTACAAGCACGTCACCTACGACGGCGGTAACCCGGCCGTGATCGCGACCGTCGCTGGCGAGACCGAGGTCACGACGCAGCTCGCCTCGGAGCAGGCCGAGATGATCCGCGCAGGTCGGCACCGAGCCGCTCGAGCTCTCCGGCTACGGCACCATCCCGCCGGTCACCAAGTGGCTCCCGGACATCTCGCTTGCGACCAACTACTTCGGTATCTGGACGCCCAAGGATGCGCCGGCCGAGGTTCTCGAGACCATGGCCCAGGTTTGGGACGACAAGATCGCCAATTCGAAGGCACTGCGAGACTATGCCGCCGATCGCGGCACTCTGTTCACGCCCTACCACGGTGACGACGCTTACGAGCGGGCGATGGGCATGGTCCGCCAGAACGCCTGGCTGCTCTACGACGCGGGCAAGGCGCCGAATGACCCCTCGAAGTTCGGGATGGAAAAGCCGGCGGGCATGAAGTAGCCGCCCTGCGTCCGGCCGCGGCAAGCACGACGCCTGGATTAACCGGCCGGCAAGCGTGGCTGCGCTATGGCGGCGGAGCTCGAGATCGATTCGCACAGACTGCACACGGTTGTCGAGCACCATGTTCGCGATCATCGCACCGGACTCGCCGGATTCCGGCCGGGCCCGTGCTGATGCGCCAAGAAGGGAGACGTACTCGTGCTTGAAAGCCTGCTCCGCACGCTGGCGCAGTGGCGTCTTGCATATCTCTTCGCGCAGCTACTTTATCCCGTGCTGGTCCTGGCTGCTCTCGTAATGCTGGGCCAACTGGCAGGTGTGATCGGTCTGCCGAGGTGATGCGTCCGGGGATGGACCCGGGCGCGCGGACCGGGCGCAAGAATCGAGACTTCGAGCAGAGTTAGAGAATATCGTCGCGGATGCAGGCCTTGTGATGACCGGGCCGGACCTCGCGCAGCTCCGGCACGCGCTCCGCGCAGGCCGGCAGCGCATAGGGGCAGCGGGTGCGGAAGACACAGCCCGAGGGCGGATCGATCGGGCTCGGGATGTCGCCCTTGAGCACGATCCGGCCGCGGCGCGCCTTCGGGTCCGGGATCGGCACCGCCGAGAGCAGCGCCTCGGTGTAAGGGTGCTTGGGCTGGCGGCAGAGCTCGCGCGCGGGCGCCACCTCCATGAGCCGGCCGAGGTACATGACCGCGACCCGCGTCGAGACGTACTCGATCACCGCGAGGTCGTGGGCGATGAACAGGAGCGTCAGGCCAAGCCGCTCCTTGAGCTCGCGCATCAGGTTGACGACCTGCGCCTGAATCGAGACATCGAGCGCCGAGACCGGCTCGTCGGCGACGATGAACTCGGGCTCGACCGCGAGCGCCCGCGCGATGCCGATCCGCTGCCGCTGGCCGCCGGAGAACTCGTGCGGATAGCGCGCCATGTGCTCGGGCGCGAGACCGACCAGCCCGAGCAGCTCAGCGACCCGCTCGGCCCGCTCGCGCGCGTTCCGGATCAGCCCGTGGATCACCAGCGCTTCGCCGACGATCTCGGCCACGGTCATGCGCGGATTCAAGGACGCGAACGGGTCCTGAAAGATGATCTGGGCGCGGCGGCGAAAGGCGCGCAGCCCGGCGCCCGACAGGCCGGTGACATCGATCCCGTCGAAACGGATCGTGCCGGCGGTCGGCTGAATCAGGCGCAGGACGCTGCGGCCGACCGTGGTCTTGCCGGAGCCCGACTCCCCGACCAGGCCCAGGACCTCGCCGCGCTCGACGTCGAGCGAGACGTCGTCGACCGCCTTGACGTGATCACGCACTTGCGAAAGCAGGCCGCCGCGGACCGGGAACCAGATCCTGAGGTGACGCACCTCGATCAGCCTCGAGGGGTTACCGTTCGGAACCATCAGGCCGCCCCCCGAGCGATCTCGCGCCAGCGCCGGCAGCGCACGAGGTGGTGCTCGCCGCAGCCCTGAAGCGGCGGCAGCTCGGCATCGCACAGGCCGCGGACGAAATACCTGCAGCGCGGATGGAAGCGGCAGCCCGACGGCAACCTCAGCGGGCTCGGCACGTTGCCCGGCACCGCCTCGAGCCGCTGCTCGCCCTCACGCGCCAGGTCGAGGCGCGGGATCGAGCCGAGCAGCGCCATAGTGTAAGGCATGCGCGGCTCGGCGAAGATCGCGCTCACCGAAGCACTCTCGACGGCCGCGCCCGCATACATCACGACCACCCGGTCGGCAATCTCGGCGACCACGCCGAGGTCGTGGGTGATGAACAGCACCGACATCTCGAGCTCGGTCTGCAGGTCCTTGATCAGGCCGAGGATCTGCGCCTGGATCGTGACATCGAGGGCGGTCGTCGGTTCGTCGGCGATCAGGAGCGCCGGGTTGCAGGACAGCGCCATGGCGATCATGATCCGCTGGCGCATGCCGCCCGAGAGCTGATGTGGGTAGTCCCTCATGCGCCGGCGCGGCTCCGGTATGCCGAGACGGGCCAAGGTCTCGACCGCCAGCTCGAAGGCCTCGCGCCCGGACCTGCCCTGGTGCAGCG
>JBKPDM010000443.1:0-9978 GCA_046727895.1 Pseudomonadota bacterium
GGTCGATAGTTGAGAGAAGAATTTGAGATAATCATGCATCGGCAGGCGAACCCGGACATGACGGCGCTCGCGGCGTTCGAGGTCGTTGGTGACGCCGCCGAGGAGCGCTTCGACCAAGCCCTGGCCGTCGGCCGGAACGCGATCGATCCGATAGCCCGCGTTGCGCAAGGCGCCGAGGAGGCGCACGGTGCTCGCCGGTGTGTCGAGGCCCACGCCATTGGCGATGCGGCCATCCCGATTGGGATAGTTGGCGAGCACGATTCCGATCCGGCGCGAGGCCACGGGCGTCCCGGCGAGGCGCGCCCAGGCGGCGGCGAGCTCGGCCGAAAAGCGGACACGGTCGGGCACCGGCGCGAAGCCGACGATCTGGGTCTCCGTCCGCCGGTCGAAGCGCTGCGGGCTCTTGAACGCGACGGCGCGGGCGAGAACCCGGCCATCGATCTCGGGGAGCGCCACGTTCATCGCCAGATCGCGGGGCGAGAGGCCGCGCGTGCCCTCACGCCAGGCGGCCTCGCTGCCACCCGCGAGCACCAGCTGCAAGACCGCGCGGCCCGGCTCGTCGAGCGGCGTCGGGCGGCGCTCGCCCGGGCTTGAGACGGCAAAGCCGGTCGCGTTCAGGACCACCGCGGGCGCCGCCTCGGCGAGCAGCTGGCGCACCATCGGCGCCCCAACCGGGTCCTTCAGGCTGGCGGTGAAGACCGGCAGCGGATTGAGACCGGAGGCATCTAACGCTTCGATCAGGGCGTCGATCGCCGCGAGGTCGCCCGCCTGCACCAGGGCGCGGTAGAAGACCAGGGCGGCGGCGGGTCGTCCCGGCTGCCAGCCTCGCTTCAGGTCGTCGAGCGAGGGACGGGTGACATCCGGCCAGTACAGCCCGGCGCGGAGCAGCGGCGCGGGCTCGTGCCATGGCTCGTCGCGGCCGAGCAGCGAGGCCGCATAGGCCAGGAGCTGCGCGGCGTTGTCGAGGCCGCCGTGGACGCCGTACTGCCAGAGGCGATGGCAGGCCTCGGGCGACAGAGTGGACCAGGCGGCAAGCTCCGGGTCCGGCTGATCGTCGCCCGGCAGCGCGGCGAGCAGGCTGCCCCTCGCGCGACACGCGGCCGCCACCTGCTCGATGCCATAGGGCCAGTAGCTGCGGCCGCCCAGGAGGCGGAGCACCACCAGACCGGCCTTCGTAATGACCCGCTCGACGTAGAGGTCGATCGAGAGCGGATGGCCGAGCTGGAGCAGATTGGCGAGGCGGAGGCTGGGCGCGCCCTCCGGCCGGCGCGCTTGCGCCGCCGCAAGGCAGGCAAGCTCCGTATCGGCCGCCGACAGGATGACGATGTCGCCTGGCGTCTGGCCGAGATCGATCGCCTCGCCCGCGGTCTCGGGGGTGACCGACTGCGCGCTGAGGAGGTGCACGGCTCGCTCAGCCGGCCAGCGCCGCCGCGACCGAGCGCGGGTCGAGGCCGCGCTCGCCGATCACGACCAGCCGGCCCTCGCGCGGCTCGCTCGCGCGCCAGGCGCGATCGAAATGGTGCTGGATCCGATCGCCGACGCCTTGCAGGACCAGGCGCATCGGCCGGTCGCCGACCGCGAGGAACCCTTTGACCCGCAGAATGGGCTGGTCGGCGATCACGCCCCTCAGCCTGGCGACGAACCGATCGATGTCATCGAGCGCCGGCAGCGCGAGGTGGAAGCTCAGAAATTCGTCGTGCTGGTGATCCTCGCCGTTGTCGTGGTGGGAGCGCCGGGCGTCCAGATCGCTCTCGGCGGCTGCGCCGAGGCCCAGCAGCACGTCCGCCGGGATCGCGGCATGGCGGCCGCGGACGACGCGCACGCCGGAGCGGAGCTCCTCGCGGACCCGTGCGTCGACCGCGTGCCAATCCTCCTCGGCCAGGAGATCGGCCTTGTTGAGCACGACCAGATCGGCGGCTGCCAGCTGCTCCTCGAACAGCTCTTCCAGCGGGCTCTCGTGGTCGAGCGCCGGATCGGCCGCGCGCTGCGCCGCGAGCGCCGCCGGATCGCCGGTGAACAGGCCATCGCGCACGGCGGCCGCATCGACCACGGCGATCACGCCATCGACCGTCACCCGGGTGCGGATCTCCGGCCAGTTGAACGCCCTGATCAGCGGTTTGGGCAGGGCGAGGCCCGAGGTTTCGATCACGATGTGCTCGGGCGGCAGGTCGCGCGCGAGCAGCTTCTGCATGGTCGGCACGAAATCGTCGGCTACCGTGCAGCAGATGCAGCCGTTCGCCAGCTCGACGATGTCGTCCTCGGCGCAGGCGGCATCGCCACAACCGAGCAGCAGCTCGCGATCGACGCCGATCTCGCCGAACTCGTTGATGACCAACGCGATCCGCCGGCCATGGCTCTGCCGGAGCAGGTTCTGGATCAGGCTGGTCTTGCCGGCGCCGAGAAAGCCGGTGAACACCGTGGTCGGGATCTTGGCGTAGAGCGGCATGGGGTGATCCGGTTCATTTGAGGCGCTGTGCGAGGCCCGCGGTCATGAAAACCACGGCATCGGACCGCTCGGCAATCCTTTGATGCAGCCAGCCGGCATGATCGATGAACGAGCGCGCCATGGCGCCCGCGGGCACGATGCCTTGCCCGACCTCGTTCGAGACCAGGACCAGCGCGCCCGGCAGCGTCGGCAGGAGCTCGACCACGCGCGCCATGTCCGCCCGCACCGGTCGCCCCTTGACCATGAGGTTGGTGAGCCAGAGCGTCAGGCAGTCGACCAGCACGGCGCGGCCCTCGGCGCACTCTCTGCCCAGCGCACCGATCAGATCGAGCGGCTCTTCGACGGTGCGCCAGGCGGGGTGGCGCCGGGCGCGATGCTCGGCGATGCGCCTCGCCATCTCCTCGTCCAGAGCCTCCGCCGTGGCCAGGTAGACCGGCTCGAGGCCGCTTTCGAGCACGAGCCGCTCGCCCTCCTGGCTTTTGCCGGAGCGCGCTCCACCCATAACCAGGGTCAGGCGGGGCAAAGATTGATCAGGCAATGCCGGGCTCTCGGCTCGTGGCCGCCTTTGAGGCTCCTCTCGGGTTCAGGTGCCGCGTCAGGCGCTATTCCTTTTTCGCCGGCGATTGTACTCCGCTGCCTTCATTCGGGGGCTGCGGCGCCTGCTGAGCTGTTTCCGGCTGGTAACCTCTTTGGACGACACCGGCACCGGGTGCCGTCGGCCATGCAATACCGCCCACGGGCTGGTGACCATGCACTCCGATCCGGCCGCGCTCCTGAGCGATCGGTTTGTCACTGGCCATCGCTGTCCCCTCTAGCCATTGCTCACCGGCCAGAAGTCTACCGATCGAACCTCACCCTGCGCAATCAGCGTACCATGACCATTCTTCATCGGATGCCAGCGATCGTCTTCATCGATGCGATAGACCTGTTCGATGAAAATGTCCCGCTCTTCCGGGTCCGAAGAGGCAAACGAGCGAGTTCCGAAAAATCCGGCAACCGTGCTACCGTTTTTCAGTTCAACGAGAATCCAATGTGCCTCGCGCAGGCGACCGAACTGATAGTCCCACGCGGTCGGCACGACATGCACTGGTTGCAGCCTGAGGCGCGCGAACAAGGGCCGGAAAAGGTCTCGCTGAATCGCGATGCCGAGCCCAGCACCGAGCATGGCCGGCCCGATCAGAATGATCGTGAACCACAGCAACGCCGCCCAGCCGGGATGGATCCCGGCGAAACCGGTCGCCGCCAATATGTAGACCAGCCACGAGAAGACGCCGTAGTTGATCGCGCTCAGCGCCAGGTAGCCGAGTACTTGCTCTGAACCTTTCTGCGGTCGACCGGTTGCAAACTGGGACCTGACGACGGACATCACAAAACCGGGTACGACAAAGGCGAGGATGATGAAAAGCGCCTCAACGCTGGTGATCACGTCCATTCACTCCGCATCCAAGCTGCAGCGCGCTGCCTCTTAGCTTCGTTGGCACTGGAGGTCGAGCGCTCCGAGCGGCGGAAGCCCGACCGCGGCGCGCAGTCAAGTGACTTGGTCGCCAGGACGCCTTGTGCTTCCCTCAAGGGCGCAAGCGATGCTCGGGATCTTCGGGTGATGGGACCAGCCGCGGTGGCTCCCCCGGCCACATCGCCTATTGGTTCGCCTGGCAGGCCTTCATCGATGGGGCACCGCTCGCCGAACCGGCAGCTTCGAGCCGGCCGCGCTGCTCGGGCGGACTGAGCTTTTCGGGCCAGAGCGATTCGGTCGGGGCCGCGGCGATCTGAGGCGGCTGCATCGCCATCGCGTCGAAGTCCAGTCGGACCGCCAGCCCGGGTTGGTTGTCGCCCAACGTCAGCCGCGCGCCGTGCAGCCTGGCCACCGCGTTGACCAGGCTGAGGCCCAGCCCGTTGCCAGGGGTCGAACGGGTAGCGTCGAGCCGGACGAAGCGCTCGAGCACACGCTCTCGATCGACCTCGGGAATGCCCGGTCCGGTGTCGGCGACCGTGATCGCGGCGCCGGACGGGCCGTCTTGGATATGCAGGCAGACTTCGCCACCCGGCGGGGTGTACTTGATGGCGTTGTCCAGGAGGTTGGCCAGCGCCTGGGCCAGCAGCTGCCGGTTGGCCCGCACGTGCGCACCGGACGGGCAGATCCGCTCGAACGACACCTGCTTGTCTTCGGCCAGAGGACCGTAAAGCTCGGCGAGGTCCTGGGTCAGTGCCGCCAGATCGACCAACTCGAACGCCGCCCGCTCACTGCCGGCCTCGGCGCGGGCGATCTCGAGGAGGGCATTGAAGGTACCGATCATCGCCTCGGCGTCGGCCAGGGTCGCTTCGAGCACGGCGCGGCTGCTGGTGCGATCCGGCTCGCCCAGCAGCGCGACCTCGATCCGGCTGCGCATGCGGTTGAGTGGTGTGCGGAGATCATGGGCGATGTTGTCGGTCACCTGGCGCATGCCCCAGAGCAGCCGCTCGATCTGATCCAGCATGGTGTTCACATTGGCAGCGAGCTGGTCGAACTCGTCGCGCGAGCCGCTGAGCGCGATCCGCTGGCCGAGCTCGCCCGCCATGATCTGGCGGGTGGTCCGATTGATCTCGTCGACCCGGTGCAGCATGCCGCGGCTCATGGTGAAACCGCCGGCAAGCCCGAGCAGCAAGGTCAGCGCCAGCCCCCAACCAATGCCCTGCTTGATCAGGGACTGGATCTGCAGGCGATCCTCGACCTCGCGGCCGACCAGGAGGCGGAAGCCGCCCGCCAGGTTGAAGCTGGCCGCCCGCGCCCGCCGGCGCTCGAGATCGGCCCCCTCGCCCCGCACCTCGACCGTGAAGGTCAACCAGCCGTCGGCTTTAGGCTTCACATCGGGCCAGCGATCGAGATTGCCAGCAATCCTCTCGCCGAGCGGATCGACCAGGAGATAGATGCTCGCGCGCTGCGGATGGGCGGCGCTGCGCACCTCGATCACATCCTTGAGGCGGATCAGGCCTTCGGCGCGGTATTGCTCGGCCAGGCCCGTGATCTCGGCCTGAATGGTGTCCTGGGTCTGGCGCTCGAGCACGCCGGCAGTGGCGACGTAGAGGAAGCCGAGCAGGGCCAGCGCCGAGACGCCGAACAGGGCGAGGTAGATCAGCGCCAGCCGAAAGGTCGAGGTTTCAAGCAGCCGTATCAGGCGCACGCAGACAATACCCGGCGCCGCGCACCGTGTGGATCAGCGGCGGCTCGAAGCCGCGATCGATCTTGTGGCGCAGGCGACTGATGTGAACGTCGATCACGTTGGTCTGGGGATCGAAGTGATAGTCCCAGACTTTCTCGAGCAGCATGGTGCGGGTCATCACCTGGCCGGGATGACGCATCAGCGCCTCGAGCAGCTGGAACTCGCGCGGCTGCAGATCGATCGTCTGGCCCGCCCGGGTCACCGCCCGGCTGAGCAGATCCAGCTCCAGATCGCCGACCTTGAGCCGGGTGGCGACCAGCGGGCCGCGCTGGCGGCGGCCGAGGTTCTCGACCCGCGCCAGCAGCTCGGAGAAAGCATATGGCTTGACCAGGTAGTCGTCGCCGCCAGCGCGCAGGCCCTGGACGCGGTCGTCGACCTCGCCGAGCGCCGACAGGAACAGGACCGGCGTCGTCTGGCCGGTCGCGCGCAGATGGCGCACCAGGTTGAGGCCATCCACCCCCGGAAGCATCCGATCGACCACCAGCACGTCGAAGGGGTCCGCGGCCGCCTTGAGCAAGCCCTCGCGTCCGTCGGCCGCGATGTCAGCATTGTGACCGCTCTCGCGCAGGCCCTTGGCCAGGTACTCGGCGGTGTCGACGTCGTCTTCGATCACCAGAATGCGCATTGGAAACCTCTGGCCTTCGTAGCTCATGCCGAGACGGCCGTTTCGATCACCTCATGGTCGAACCACAAAGATTTATGGCTAACCGAGCCGGCCGCAAGAAGGGCTTCTGC
Organism: Pseudomonadota bacterium; assembly: GCA_046727895.1. Lineage (GTDB taxonomy): Bacteria > Pseudomonadota > Alphaproteobacteria > Geminicoccales > Geminicoccaceae > DATAOG01. The sequence continues at coordinate 6,379 of JBKPDM010000443.1, forward strand.
TTCGGTCAGTACCGCGCGGCACTCGGGTGGGGTTATCGCACCGTCGCCGCACGGTGTCGATCGACTGGCGATCCTGGCCCTCGCATGGCCGCTCCAGCCAGTAGCTGACGCGCACATCGTCCAACCCTTCGCAGTGAGCAATGAAAAGGGCCGGCGGCAAGCCGCCGGCCCCCGGCCCCCCTCCCTCGGGCGGCCTCTCAGGCGCGCGCCAGCCGGATCGCCACGAAGCGGTCCTGGCCGTCGCGCTGGACGAGAAGCAGGATCGCCTCGTCACCGCGCTTGGCAGCGTCGCGCACGGCGTCGGCGACCATCTTTGGATCGCTGACCTGCTTGCGGTCGGCTTGGACGATCACGTCACCGGGTTGCAGACCCTTTTCGGCCGCCGGGCTGCCGGGCTGCACGTCGGTCACGACGACGCCCTTGGCGTCCTCTGGCAGATTGAGGGAACTGCGGGTCTCGGGAGTGAGCTTGGCGAGCATGACGCCGAGCTTGGGTGTATTCGCCTCCTGCGCAGGCTGCTCGGCCGAGGCGACCACCTGATCCTCGCTCGGCATCTGGGCGATCTTGACGTCGACGGTCTTCTCCGCGCCGTCGCGCCAGACCACGACCTTCGCCTCGTTGCCGGGCTTGACGTCGGCCACCATCCGGGTCAGATCGGTCAGGCGCTCGACCGGTTTGCCGTCGAACTTCAGAATCACGTCGCCCTGCTTGAAGCCGGCCTTGGCTGCCGGGCTGTCTGCGGTCACGTCGGCGACCAGAGCGCCCTTGTCGCTCGGCAGACCGAGACCCGAAGCGAGATCCTGGTCAATCCCCTGGATGTGCACGCCGAGCCAGCCGCGCTCGACCGTGCCGTTGGTCTCGAGCTGCGCCACCACATCCTTGACGATATTCGAAGGAATCGCGAAGCCGATCCCGACGTTGCCGCCGCTCGGGCTCTGGATCAGCGTGTTGACGCCGATCACCTCACCCCTGACGTCAAAGGTCGGACCGCCGGAATTGCCGCGATTGATCGGCGCGTCGATCTGCAGGAAGTCGTCGTAGCGGCCGGCGCCGATCACCCGATGCTCGGCCGAGACGATGCCGGCGGTCACGGTGCCGCCGAGGCCAAACGGGCTGCCGATCGCGATCACCGGGTCGCCGACGCGCACCTTGCTCGAATCGGCAAACGTGACCGGGTGCAGATCTGCAGGATCGGTGTCGACCTTGACCAGAGCGAGATCCGTGGCCGCATCCTTACCGATCACCTTGCCGGTCAGTTCCTTGCCGTCATGCAGGGTGACCGTCACCTCCTCGGCACCATCGACCACATGATAGTTGGTGACGATGCGGCCCTCCTTATCAATCACGAAGCCCGAACCCATCGCCACCGGCGCCTCCATGTTGGGCCCGCCCGGAGGCATCGGCTGCGCGAACGGCGGCATCTGCTCGCCAAACTGCTGGCCGAAGAAGCGCTGCATGAAGCGCTTCATCATCTCGTCGTTGGGGCTTCCCTGGCCTTGCCAGCCGAACTCTTGCCAGCCGGGGCCTTGCCGGTGGAACTCCTGCGGACCCGGCTGATTGGCGACCAGGTGGTTGCTCGTGGTGCGCGTGGCGGTGATGGCGACGACGCTCGGCATGACCTGCTCGATCAGGTCGGCATAACCGGTCCAGGGAGTACTGTAGGCCGGCGTCGCCGGCGCCGCCTGGCTCGGCTGGCTGGAGTTCATTCCGGCCAGCAGGGCGATCGCGGCGACCGAGGACAAGGCGATCGCGGTGATACGCAACGGCCGCCGGACCCGCCGCGCCGTCTCGTTGGGGAATGCACGCAAGTCCATGGCAGTCTCCTTGTCAGATCGGGTGATATGCCGGAATGCAACCGGAACGAGGCCCGATTCGACCGTTGTTGAGTGCCCTCTCCATGTAGCAAGGGCAAATGACCGAGGTCTGTCTGTAGGATGAAATCTTCGTCATTTTGGATGGGCGTCTCGGGCGGGTGCTGCGCCGCCGGCCTCATGCAGTCTGTCAGGCTCGGAGGGCGTCACTTCGCTGCCCTCCTGTAACGTGTCAGGCAATCGTCGGTTCCGAGATTCGCTCAGTTTCGGTTGGCTGAGGCGGGCGGCGCGAGACATGGTGCGCCGCGGTGAGAAGAGGCAGCGCCGCGCAGGCGGCCCGCCTCCTCCTCCGCGCCTACGCAGTGCTCTGGACCAGGATCTCGACCCGGCGGTTCAGCGCCCGCCCGGCCGCTGTGCCGTTGTCAGCGCGCGGCTCGCTCTCGCCACGGCCCGCCGCCGAGAGCCGCTCGGCCGGGACGCCGTCCCGGATCAGCTCGGCCCGCACCGCCTCGGCGCGGCGCTCCGACAGCTGCTGATTGTAGTCCTCGGAGCCGGTCGAATCGGTATGGCCGACGACCGTCAGCTGGCTGTCGTAGCTCTTCAGCACCTCGGCGACCTTGGCCAGGCTGGGCTTGAACGTGGGCTTGACGGTCGCGCTGTTGACGTCGAACGAGACCTCGTTGGCGAGCGTCAGCTTCAGGAGGTCGTCGCGCACCCGCTGGATCTCCACCGCGTGCTGCGCCCGCTCGCTGGCCAGCTGCTCGCGCAGCTGTGCCTCCTGGCGATCCATCATGTAACCGAGGCCACCGCCCGCGGCGGCGCCCGCCGCCGCGCCGATGATGGTGCCGCGCGTCCGGTTGCCCTTGTCGAGGCGATTGCCGAGCACACCGCCGGCGAGCGCACCCACGGTCGCGCCGACCGCGGTCTTGTTGACCGACTGGGTGCCGTCGGCTTGGGTCGTGCAGCCGGCCAGCAGAAGGCAGCCGAGCGCCAGATAGGTTCTCTTGCGCATGCCCGAGTCTCCAGAATGCCGTGATCGATGTCGTTGCGGAGCGGCGGCGCCTGAATCGCGCCCGACCGCGCCGGCGGCTGGGGGCATAGCGCGATTGGATTAGCGATGGCCTAACGGCGGCCGGAGATCGAGGCGGGCGCGCCCGCGCTCACGGCCATCGGCGCGGAACCCAGATGTCACCCGGAACCGGCCCGGGGCGCCGGCTCACTTGGTCACCAGACCCGTCACGCCGCCGCTGATCAGGAGGGCCACGTCGCCGAGTATCCGCGGCAGGGCGAAGCCGCCCGGTGCCGCCAGGTAACGCGGCTCCCAGACCGGGTCGAACTTCGCCTTGAAGCGCAACAGGCCCTGAAAATTGTAGAAATGCTCGCCGTAGCGGAACAGGAAGGCGCCAGCCTGGCTCCAGAGCGGGGCCAGCCGCCGGCGCTCCAGCCCGGCGAGCGGCACCATGCCGAGGGTGAAGCGCCGGTAGCCCTGCTCCTTGGCCCACAACATCAGCTCGAGGAACAGATACTCCATGATGCTGTTGGGCGCATCCCTGACGTGGCGCATGAGATCGACCGACACCTCGCTCCGGCCGCCGCCCGTCCAGATGCTGGCAAAGGCGACGATCCGCTCGCCGACGCGCACCACCCCAATCGGAAAATTGCTCAGGTAGTCGCGATCGAAGCGGCCGAGCGAGAAGCTCTTCTCGCGCACGTTCTTGAATTTCAGCCATTCGGCCGAGATCGGGGCCAGAGTCTCGAGGATGGCGGGCATGTTTTCGACCGGCACGAG
>JBKPDM010000444.1:0-20495 GCA_046727895.1 Pseudomonadota bacterium
GACCACGGCTGCCCCCGGAAGGCTTCGGCGCACAAGTTCGACGTAGGATTGCCCCCGCGGACCTCGGTCATCTTCAGCGTCGCTTGCTGAAGCCGCGCGATTCTGCATTAGTTCGGGCAACGGCAGATCCACGGCTGAGGCGGCATGGCGTTGCGACTGATCCAGTTCGGGCTGGGCGGCTGGGGCCGGAACTGGGTGGAGGAGGTGACCCGCGCCACGCCCGGCGTCGAGCCGGTGGCCTGGGTCGATCCCGATCCGGCGATGCGGGAGCGGGCCGTCGCCGAGCTTGACCTCCCGCCGGAGCGCGTCTTTGGCGCGCCGGAACCGGCCCTCGCTCTGGGCGCAGCCGACGCCGCGCTCGTGGTCGTGCCGCTCGCCGCGCACGCGCCGGTGACGCGTCAGGCGCTCGAAGCCGGGCTGCACGTCCTGGTCGAGAAGCCATTCGCCGAGAACCTCGAGGAGGCGCGCGCACTCGTCGAGCTGGCGCGCCGCCACCGCCGCGTGCTCATGGTCAACCAGAACTACCGCTGGTTCCCCGCCCCCCGGCTTGCCCGCCAGTTGCTGCGCGAGGGCGCGATCGGCGAGCCGATCGCCTGCTACCTCGACTTCTACTTCCTGTTCGGGAGCGGCTACCGCTACTTCTTCCTCGAGGAGCCGCTGCTCAGCGACATGGCGATCCATCACTTCGACAGCCTGCGCTTCGTGCTCGACGACGAGCCGCTCGAGGTCAGCTGCCGGAGCTGGAGCGAGCCGGGTACGCCGTTCAAGGGCCGCCCGGCGGCGCTCGCCACGCTCCGCTTCGCGCGCGGCACGCTCGCGAGCTATCGGGGCAGCTGGATCTCACGCGGTCCGGCGACGCCCTACGGCGGCCACTGGCGTCTGGACGGCACTCGCGGAACGTTCGAGTTCACCTTCCGCGGCGCCTTCGAAGAGCGCGAGAAGCTTGATCGGCTGACCCTCCACAGGCCCGGCGAACGGTCCGAGCGGCCGAAACTGCCCACCATGAGCTTCAAGGACCGCAGGGGTTCGTTGCACGATTTCGCCCGTTGGGTGCGCGAGGGCGAGCCGCCCGAGGGCGTGAGCACCGCCGCGGACAATCTGAAGAGCCTCGCCCTGATGTTCGCCGCGATCCGCTCGGCGCGCGAGGGCGCCGAGCCGGTGCGGATCGAGGATATCTTGAAAGAGGTGCGACCATGAGCGAGCCGCTGCGGGTCACGATCTGGAACGAGTTCCGCCACGAGCGCGCCAACCGGGAGGTCGGCGCGATCTACCCGGACGGCATCCACGAAGCGCTGGCGGCGCCACTGCGAGCGGGCGGCCACGCCGTGCGCACCGCGACCCTGGACCAGCCGGAGCACGGGCTCGGCGGCGCCGTGCTCGAGACGACCGACGTGCTCCTCTGGTGGGGCCACCGGGCGCATGCCGAGGTGTCCGATCGGCTGATCGATCGCCTTCAGGCCCGCGTTCTCGAGGGCATGGGGCTGATCGCGCTGCACTCGGCGCATTTCTCGAAGATCTTCAAGCGCCTCATGGGCACGAGCTGCGACCTGAAATGGCGCGAGGCGGGCGAGCGCGAGCGCCTCTGGGTGGTAGCGCCCGGTCATCCGATCGCCGCCGGGCTGCCGGAGCGGATCGATCTGCAGCGGGAGGAGACGTACGGCGAGCACTTCGACATTCCCGCCCCCGAAGAGCTGGTGCTGGTCAGCTGGTTCCGGGGTGGCGAGGTGTTTCGGAGCGGCTGCTGCTTCCGGCGCGGCGCAGGCCGGATCTTCTACTTCCGCCCGGGCCACGAGACCTACCCGACCTACCACCAGCCGCTGATCCAGCAGATCATCCTGAACGCCGTTCGCTGGGCGGCACCGGTCGAGACGAGCCCGCCCAAGCGGGGCCGCTCGGCAGCCCTGGAGCCCATCGATTAGCCATACGCTCCGATCCGCACATTCGCGTCAGCACGGAACGCGGCTCGAGGCTTCATGGAGATGGTCTTCAGTGCTAGCCTAGTTGCGGCGCGGGCAAAGGCCCGGGTTCATGACAAACGGAGCGTCATCACAATCGGCACGAGGCGCGATCGCGGACAAGAGCAACGCAGCGTCAATCACTGGAGGCTCGGACGACCATGAACAAGATCCTCGTCGCGATCGACGGCTCGGACCATGCCTGGAAGGCCTTGGATCTGGCGACCGACATCGCCAAGCAGCGCCAGGCGCAACTGATCGTTCTGCACGTCGTGCCGTTTGAACCGCTGCCGGACGCGCTCCGCCAGTTCGCGCAGGTCGAGCACATTCCGATCGAGGAGGAGCGCGCCCGCTACCACTCCTCCCTCAGCCTTGGCGATGCGCTCACGCAGCGCGCCGCGGCCAACGCCCGTGACAAAGGGCTCAAGACTGTCAAGACGCGGACCGCCGAAGGTCAGCCTGCGAGCCTGATCCTGGAGATCGCCACCGAGGAAGAGGTCGACATGATCGTCCTCGGCAGCCGCGGTCTCAGCGACCCCAAGGCGTTCTTCCTCGGCAGCGTCTCGCACAAGGTCGCCAACCTTGCCGAATGCACCTGCGTGACGGTGAAGTGAACGGCTGAGCGGACCGGCCGGCGTCTCGGTCGGAATCCGCGGGACAAGGCCTTCCGGGCTAACCTTCGCGGAAGGCGGCGGCGCGCACGCGGAAGATCCGGTCGGTGAGATAGGAGAGGATCGTGCGCTCGCCGACCAGCAGATCGACCTCGACCGCCATGCCCGGCAGCACGCTCACGCGATCCACGCCGGCGCCGAGCTCGGCGCCGTCGGTCCGCACCGTGATGCCGTAGCTCGCCGCGCCCGTCCGTGGATCGACGGCGGCATCGGCGGCGATCCGCTCGATCGAGCCGGAGAGGGTGCCGTAGCGCAGGAAATCGTAGGCCTGCACCTTGACCCTGACCGGCTGGCCGATTCGCACGAGACCGATGTCGCGGTTGGCGACCCGGGCCTCGATGACCAGGCTGTCGCCGGTCGGAATCAACCGCATGAGCGGCTGATTGCCGCCGACTGACTGGCCGGGCGTGGTCACGACGAGGTCCTGCACGATGCCGTCGACCGGCGCGCGCACGACGAGATTGCGCAGCGTCGCCGCCTGACGTTCGCGTGCTTCGGCCAGTCGATCGCGCTCGGCGCGGGCGGCGCTCAGGTCGGCGAGCACCCCCGAGCGCCACTCCCGGTCCAGCCCGTCGCGCCGGCTCTCGGCTTCCGCAAGCGCCGCCTCGGCCGCCTGGCGCTGGGCCTGCGTCTTGTGAATGTCGCCGACGAGGTCGCTCAGCTGCCGCTCGACCGCGACCAGGCGAAGGCGGGGATAGAGGCCCTTTTCCGCCAGCCCCCGGACGGCGTTGAGCTGCTGGCTCAGCAACGCGTAGCTGTTGCGCAAACGGCTCAACTCCGCGTTGGTGGAGGCGAGCTCGCCCTTCTGCCGCTCGACCGCCTGGGCGAGCGCCTCGCTCCGGCTGACGTAGGTCGCGCGGCGGATCGCGAGCAGCTGGCGCTGCTCCTCGACCAGATCCGGCCGTGCGGCGGCGAGCTCGCTGCCGACCACCAACTCGCCACCATTCACCTCGGCCTGCAGGCGCGCGGCCTCCGCGCTCTTCACCAGCCAGCGGCCGGTCAGCTCGGCGAGCTGGGTGCGGACCAGCTCGGGATCGAAGGTCACCAGGGGATCGCCCGCAGCGACCCGCTGCCCTTCAAGAACGTGGATCTCGGCGATGCGGCCGCCATCCGGATGATTGACGATCTTGACCCTTCCGGCCGGCTCCACCTGACCGGAGGCGCGCACCACCTGCTGGACCTCACTGAGCGCCGACCAGCCGAGCAGCCCGCCGAAGACGATTGCGATCGACAGGATCAGCAGACCTGCCACCGGCGAATGAGTCCGCTCGACCACACCCTCGGCGTCGGGCAGGAATTCGGCGAAGCGGTGCGCGCCGGAGAAGCTATCGCGCAGATTGCGCAGCATCGCTCAGACCGGGGCGAGATGCGACCGCATCGGCCCGGCGGCGCCCCGGCGGCTACGGGCAAAGGCCGCGATCTGGCCCGCGGTGCCCTCGCGCTCGATTCGTCCGTCGGCGAGGAAGACGACCCGGTCGGCGATCGCGAGCGCAGCCAGGCGATGGGTCACCATGACGATGGTCCGGCCGCGCGAGGCGCGCTTGAGATTGGCGAGCAGGGCCTCTTCGGTCGCCCCATCGAGCGCGCTGGTCGCCTCATCCAGGATCAGGAGCCGCGGATTGCGGATCAGCGCCCGCGCGATGCTGATCAGCTGCCGCTGGCCGGCGGAGAGTCCGCTGCCCCGCTCGCCGAGCTCTGTCTCGTAGCCGTGCGGCAGGCGCTGAATGAAGTCGTGCGCACCGACGAACTTGGCCGCCGCGACCACGCGCTCGAACGAGCGGTCGGCAGCACCGAGCCCGATGTTCTCGGCGATGCTGCCGGCGAACAGCTGAACCTCCTGCGGCACCACGCCGATCTGCTGACGCAGGACCGAGGGCGACCACAGGCGGACATCGAGATCGTCGATCAGAACACGGCCACGCTCGGGCTGGTCGAGGCCGAGCATCAGCTTGGTGAGCGTGCTCTTGCCGGAGCCCGGCGGGCCGACCACGCCGAGCACCTGCCCGGGCGCGATCTCCAGATCGATCCGGTCAAGCGCCGGCTGGGCATCGTCGGCGTAGCGATAGCTCACGTCATCAAAGCGGAGCCGGCCGCGGATCGCCAGAGCCGGCCCCGGAACCCGGGCGAGCTCGGTCGGCTCGTTCATCAGCTCATCGAGCCGGGCGAACGCCGTCCGCACGGTCTGCAGCTGCTGCCAGGCGCCGACCACCTGACGCATCGGTGCCAGGGTGCGCGCCGTCAGGATGGTTGCCGCGATCAGCGCACCGATCGACATGTCGCCGGCGACGATCGCGCGCGCCCCGACATAGACGATGGTCAGCGCCACCAGATGCTGCAGCGCCTGACCGGAGCTGGCGATCAGGCCGCCCAGATTGCTGACCCGGAAGCCGGTCCAGGCGGCCTCGGCCAGTCGCTCCTTGAAGCGGCGTTCCATCTCGGGCTCGAGGCCGAGCGCCTTCACGGTGAGCGCCTGGGTGACTGTTTCGCCAAGGCTGGACGCCTTGGCGGCTGCGGCCTGGAAGCCGGCCTCGACCAGGTTCCGCTGCTGCCGCCGGGCGAGGATCGAGAGCAGCCAGAACAGCGGCAGCGCGGCGAGGGTGATCTCGCCAAGCCGGACGTCGAGGTAGAACAGCACCCCCAGGAACAGGCCGACAAACAGCAGATCGACCAGCAGCAGTGGCATCTGGCCGGTGAAGAACTGGCGCAGCTGGTCCAGCTGGCGGGTCCGTTCCAGGATCTGGCCGGTCGGCACCGCCTCGAAGGTCCGTAGCGGCAGATGCACCAGGTGGTGCACCACCTCGCTGCCCAGCGCTGCGTCCAGGCGGGCGCTGGTATGGCTGGCGATGTAGGCGCGCAGCGAGCGGAGCAGCCATTCGAATGCGAACAGCGTGACCATGCCGAGCACCAGCACGTCCAGGGTCTCGAGCGCGCCGTGGCCGATCACCTTGTTGTAGACGGTCATCAGGAAGATCGGCGTCGCCAGCGCCAGCAGGTTGATGACCACCGAGGCCGCGCCCAGCTCCCAGAGCACGGGTCGAAGCCGGCGCATGATCGGATCGCGCCACTGGCGACGCTGCGCGGGCGCCGGCAGAGGCTTGAGCAGGACGACCCGCTCGGCCATTTCGGCCACGGTCTGCAGATCACAGGCCGTCGTGGCGCCCGCCTCGGGATCGAGCAGAACCAGGTGATCGCCGATCCGCTCGCGCGCGAGCCAACCTTCGCCCGGGCGCTTGCCGATGATCAGGAACGGTGGCGGCATCTGGGCGAGGCTGTGGGCGGTCGGCCTGACCTCGGCGGCCTTGAAGCCGAGCCGCTCGGCGGCGAGCAGAAGACAGCCGAGGGTCATCCCCGGTTCGTTTGGCGGCGCCGCGGCGCGAATCTCGGCGGCCGAGAACGGCCGCCCGAGCTGCGCGCACAGCCGCTCGAAGGCGCGCGCCAGGCTGAGGCAGGGCGGCGCCGTCGCCCCGGCCGCGCGCGGCGGCGTACCCGTGGTCTGCCGCTTGCGCAGGCCGGAAGCGATGACCGAGGCCCATCTCCGGAGAGCGAAGCGGCGGCGGACCCGTCGCGCCGCGTCGGCCAGCTTTCGCGTCGGCCTGGCCTTGGCGCGCAGCTTCGGTAGCCTCAGTCGGGAGACGATGATCCTCGCCCACCCCCTGGCGTCGAGCACGGCCAAGTGGCGGCGCAACGATCGCATCAAGCGGCGCCAGCTCTTCATGGCACCCTTATAAACCATTATCAACTATACAGGCAATCACAAGCAACTAATGAGCGATACACAGCAAGCGCGCCCGGTGTGCGATCACCGGGCTCAGGCGGATCACGTCAGCGCGTAGACCAGAAACTTCAGATAGGCCGACTCGGGCAGCGCCGGGTGGCTCGGATGGTCCGGACCGGCGCCGGCCTGGCGGATGAGACGAGCCCCCCGGCCGGCATCCCGCAGGCCGCGGCGTACCTCGTCGGCGAAGGCGTCGGCCGGCACGTTGTGCGAGCAGCAGGCGATGGTGAGGAAGCCCTCCTCGGTGATCAGCACGGCCGCGCTTCGGGCGAGCTTGCGGTAACCCCGGAGGCCCGGTTTCAGCTCCTTCTTGCTGCGGACGAAGGCGGGCGGATCGGCGATCACGACGCCAAAGCGCTCCTTCGCGGCCGCGAGACGCTCGAGCGCGGCAAAGACGTCCTCGCGCTGCACCGCGAGCAACTCGGCCAGGCCGTTGCGCTCGGCGCTCGCCCGGGCGAGGTCGAGGCCCAGCTGCGAGCGATCGACCGCAAGCACCCGCTTTGCCCCCGCGGCCACGGCGACGATACCGAAGCCCGCGCTGTAGCTGTACAGATCGAGCACCGGCTCGCCGCGGCAAAGCCGGGCGACGAACGCCCGGTTGTCGCGCTGATCGAAGTACCAGCCGGTCTTCTGGCCTTCGAGCAGGTCGGCGAGGAAGACGAGGCCGTTCTCCTCGAGCTCGATCGGCCCGCTGAGCTCGCCCTTGGCGATCCGAATTTCGGTTGCGAGGCCCTCGAGCTCGCGCACCGGGCTGTCGTTGCGCAGCACGATGGCGGAGGGCCTCAGGAGACGCTCCAGGGCGTCCAGCAAGGGGGCTTCGAGCACCGCCATGCCGGCGCTGTTGAGCTGCACGACCAGAACCTCGCCGAACCGATCGATCACCAGCCCCGGCAGCCCGTCCGCCTCGGCGTGGATCAGGCGGTAAAAGGGCCGCTCGAACAGCCGCTCGCGCAGGCGCAGCGCCCGCGCGAGGCGACGCTCCAGAAATGCGCTGTCGATGGTGGCATCGGTGTTGCGGGTCAGAATGCGCGCCGCGATCAGGGAATGGGGATTGAACTCTGCGAGGGCGAGCGCCCGACCATCGTCGCCGACCAGGCAGACGGGCTCACCCGGCGGCAGTGCCTTGGCAGCCGCGTCCATGCGCAGCTCGTTGGAATAGGCCCAGGGAAGGCCGGCGCGCAGCCGCCGGTCCTGGCCGGGCTGAAGGTGCACTTTGGGGTAACGCATCGACGATCCTGGCAAACGAGGGCGGGCGGCGGCTCAAGCTAGCCGGATCGGCGAGAAGATCAATGCACGATGCTGTCGCCGACGCGCGCCGCAAGTACGTGCGTTTGTCGTTGGCGGGCCTATAGTCGCGCCCGGACGGGGTGCGCTCAGCGTCCCGGGTCGGGGAGGGGGGACGACATGACCGTCAGGAGCTCGTTGCGCCGGGCGCTCGCCGGAGCGTCGATCTCGATCCTGCTGCCGGCTCTCGCGGCCGCGCAGCAGGCGGCCATCTACAGTGACCGCGACATCGTCCACCCGGTGTTCGCCGAGCACGGCATGGTCGCAAGCCAGGACGAGACCGCGACCCGGATCGGCCTCGAGGTCCTGAAGAAGGGCGGCAACGCGGTCGACGCCGCGGTCACGGTGGCCTTCGTCCTCGCGGTCACCTTGCCGAGCGCCGGCAACCTCGGCGGCGGCGGCTTCATGGTGGTCCACGACGCCGCAAGCGGTGCGACGGTCGCGATCGACTACCGGGAGAAGGCGCCCGCGGCGGCCGCGCGCGACATGTTTCTGAACGCAGCGGGGGAAGCCGACCCCGAGCTCTCCCGCTACAGCCGCCTCGCGGTCGGCGTCCCCGGCACGGTCGCCGGCATGGCGCTCGCGCTCGAGCGCTACGGCACTATCAGCCTCGCCGAGGCGCTGGCGCCAGCGACCCAGCTCGCGGAGAACGGCTTCACGGTCAGCGCCGAGCTCGCCGACTCGCTGAAGGAGGCGAGTGCCCGGCTGCAGAAATCGCCGTCGACGGCCAAGATCTTCTACAAGGACGGGGGCGTCGCTTACGCGCCGGGCGAGACTCTGGTGCAGAAGGACCTCGCGGCGTCGATGAAGCTGATCGCCAAGGAGGGGGCGCAGGCGTTCTACGGCGGGCCGGTCGGCCAGCTGATCGCGGCCGAGATGGCTCGCGGCAACGGCCGGATCACCCTCGACGATCTCAAGAACTACCGGGCGGTCGTGCGCGAGCCGGTGCGTGGCACCTATCGGGGCTACGAGATCCTCTCGATGCCGCCGCCGTCCTCGGGCGGCGTGCACATCATCGAGATCCTGAACATGCTCGAAGGCGTGCCGATCGGCTTTCTCGGCGCAGGCGCCGCCGAGACGATCCACATGATGGCCGAGGCGATGAAGCTGGCCTACGCCGATCGCAGCCAATATCTGGGCGACCCGGACTTCGTCGACGTGCCGGTCGCAGCGCTCACCTCCAAGGCCTACGCAAGGCACCTGCTTAGCCTGATCGACCGCAACCGGGCGCGGCCCGCGGCGGAGATCAAGCCCGGCGATCTCACCCCTTACGAGAGCCCGGATACGACCCACTTCTCGGTGGTCGACCAGAACGGCGACGCCGTTGCCAACACCTACACGCTCAACTTCGGCTATGGCACGGGTCTGGTCGCCGAGGGCACGGGCATCCTGCTCAACAACGAGCTCGATGACTTCTCGGCCAAGCCGGGCGTGCCCAATGCCTATGGGCTGATCGGCGGCGATGCCAACGCGGTCGGGCCGAACAAGCGGCCGCTCTCCTCGATGTCGCCGACCATCGTCCTCAAGGACCGCAAGCCCTTCCTGGTCAGCGGCAGCCCCGGCGGCTCGCGCATCATCACCACCACGCTGCAGATCATCATGAACGCGATCGATCATGGCATGAACATCGCCGAGGCGACCTATGCGCCGCGCATCCACGACCAGTGGCTGCCGGACGAGCTCCGCGTCGAGGAGGGCTTCAGCCCTGACACGATCCGCCTTCTGGAACAGATGGGCCACAAGGTCGTGATCGGCGACGTCATGGGCTCGACCCAATCGATCATGGTGACCGAGCAGGGTCTGTTCGGCAGCTCCGATCCGCGCCGCGTCGGCAGCCTGACCCTCGGGTATTGAGGATTGTCGTGCCCGGGCGGGCGTTCGTGCTAGATTCGATCCGATGCAGGAGGTGGCCATGGCACGCGCGAAGAAAGCCATCGAAGCCGAGAGGTCGCTCTATGAGCGCGACTTCTATTTGTGGGTCGAGGAGCAGGCTCGGCTGATCAAGGAGGGCCGGCTGCAGCAGCTCGACATCGTCAACCTGATCGACGAGATCGAAGCCTTGGGTATCCAGGAGAAAAAGGCCGTCAAGAGCACTCTGGTCGTCGTCCTCAAACACCTGTTGAAATACGAATATCAACCGCGCCGCCGTTCGCGCAGCTGGCTGTCGTCGATCGCCGAGCATCGGCGCCGGCTGCGCGACGATCTGACGACCAGCCCGAGCCTCCGTCCGTACGCCCGTCAACAGTTCGAGGAGTGCTACCAGGACGGCCGACGTCAGGCGCTGATCGAGACCGGCCTGGCGGAGGAAGCCGTGCCCCGCACCCCGATCTATACGCTCGAGCAGACCCTCGATTCGGACTTCCTGCCCGGCTGACGCGGTTTACGAACTGCGGGCGCGTCATCTTTGATCTTCGCCATCTACGGGAGTTGCCGCTCCCTGGAACCTTGAGAGAGGGCGGCCGGACCTGTCGAAGGGGCCGCAAGCGTGCAAGCCAACCCACTCGGGCGGGCCAAGAGAGATCCCGCGCCCGCTTTCAAGCGTCTCCGGGTGACGCAGGTGCGAGGCGGCCCCCCACGCGCAGCGGCGCAAACGTCCTGGCCAGTCCCGTGGCGTCGTCGGTCTCCAGAAACACGGCGCAGAGCGTCGCTTCACCGAGCGCCGGCGTGTTGCGCGCCCCCGGCACGTGGGTGCGAAAGCGCTCCAGCGCCACCGCCTTGTTCATGCCGATGACCGAATCGTAGTCGCCGGTCATGCCGATGTCGGTGACATAGGCCGTGCCGCCGGGGAGGATGTGCGCATCCGCCGTCGGCACGTGGGTGTGCGTGCCGGCAACCAGCGAGGCCCGGCCGTCGGCAAGGTGGCCAATCGCCATCTTCTCGCTGGTCGCCTCGGCATGCAGATCGATGACGATGGCCTGCACGCTGGCGCCGAGCGGATATTTGGCGAGCTCGCCGTCGAGCGCTCGAAACGGGTCATCGTAGGCGCCCATGAACAGCCGGCCCATGATCTGCAGGACCAGGAGCTTGCGCCCGTCGGACAGGGCCAGGTGAACGCTGCCGCGGCCGGGCGTACCGGGCATCATGTTGAGTGGGCGGATCAGGCGGGCGTCGCGATCGATGTAGCCGATCAGCTCGCGCTGATCGAAGACGTGATTGCCGGTCGTGATCAGATCGGCGCCGGCGGCATAGAAGTCCTGGCAGACGGCGGGCGTGATGCCGAACCCGCCGGCGGCATTCTCGCCGTTGACGATGACCACGTCCAGCCTCAGCCCGGCGCGCAGCTCCGGCAGCTTCTGGAGCAAGATCTTGCGTCCCGCGCGGCCGACGACATCGCCACAGAACAGAATCCTCATGCCGTGCGCGACGGGGCCGGCCCGGCCACCGCCGACGGTCGGCAGCGGTAGATCGTCTGCTCAGTGACGATCGCGTCGAGGAGCTGATCGGACGGCCCGGCGGGCACCTCCTCGATCTCCTGGATCGCGAACGCGAGGCCGATCGCGAGGCGATGCGATCCTCCGCGGCGGAGATCAAGGAGCGTCCGGTCGTAATACCCCTTGCCGTAGCCCAGCCGCCGACCGGCGCGATCGAACGCCACCAGCGGCACCAGGAGCAGGTCGGGCTCGAGCAGCGGCTGGGCGGGGTCCGGCTCCATGACCCGAAAGCCGCCCTCGAGCAGGGCGCCGTCCCAAGGCCAGGCGTGAAACGCCAGACGCTGCCCTGGCCCCTGCATCCTCGGCAGGACCAGGGGATGACCGGCGCCGGTGAGCCGCTGCATCGCCGGTCGGGGGTCCAGTTCGCCGGCGAGCGGCCAATAGCCGGCCGTGACGGCACCCGCCGGGAAGCTGAACTCGCGCGTCAGCCGCTCCGCCACCGCCAGGGCCGCCTCCTGTGCCGAGCGCGCCGCAGTCTCGGCGCGCCGCCGTAGAATCTCGGCACGGAGCGCCGCCTTCCGCCGCGTCAGGGCTTCAGGATGGGACAAACGGCCAGCTCGCAGGCTTCGATGAGGTGGTAATGAGCGGGGTGCGCGGGGCCGCCATAGCCGTCGGTCGCTGCTGTCCTCTGTGGCCTGCTTCCGCAGGTGGGCGCCGTAGTACCGGGGCCAGGGCCCCGGCAGGGACAGCTCCCGTACAGAGAATGTTGGCCCCAGGGTTCTGAGGACCTGACGCACCCGGCAGCACCCGCGACCGGTTAGTTAGGCCTTCTCCAGCTGGGCTGCAATAGCGTCGAGTTGCTGGGCGACCTGCTCGACCATGGCTGCCGCCCGCTGCTCGACCTCGGCGCCGCGCCCCTCCAGGACCGTTTTTAGCCGCTTGATCTCATCGAAGGCGTCGGACAATTCATCGGCGACCAGCAGGCTCGCCATGAGCAGCAGGCGGGCATCGCCGATCTGGGTCTGGTTGCGCGCAAGCTCGGCGACCCGCCGGTCGACATAGGAGGCCAGCTGCCGTACCCGCGGCTCCTCGCCCTCGCCGCACTGCACCAGGTGCTGGCGTCCGTTGACCGTGATCTCGACCATAGGCATGGCTCAGCCTCCGAGCAAACGATCGAGCTCGGCGATCGAGCCGTCCAGCCGCTGGGCGACGTGTGCGCTCACCTCGCGCAGGCTGCGATTGTCGTGCTGGGCTTCGCCGAGCGCCATGCTCAACCGGTCGCATTCGCTCCGCAAAGCGCTTGCGTCCTCCGCGTGTCGCGCCAGGGCCTGCTGATCGGCCCCCCCTCCGTCGCCTGCGGCGCGGGTCGCCCGCCGAGCCAAGGCGCTTTCGAGCCGGCGTAAAGCCCGATTCAGGTGCCGCTGCGCCGTTTCCAAATCCGACATGCTGGCCTGTCGATCCCTAAAGCGGCTTGCTCTCAAGAAAACAACCAGTTAGCGGATACCCTTGACACAGGACACGGAGCGCGTCAACTCGGGGTTCAACTGGGGGCTCCCGCATCGGGGCAGATTCGAGTTGATTTTTGCCGCCGATGGGTCAGGTTCCTCGACAGCCGTCTGACCTGCCCACCGACCGGGCGGGCCGGACCATGCGACCGAGATTATGACCGCCGTCCCGATCGACGCTATGCCCGCCCCAGCCAAGCTGGACCATCGCGACCTCGCCAACGCGATCCGCGCGCTCGCCATGGAGGCCGTGCAGGCGGCCAATTCCGGCCATCCCGGTCTGCCGATGGGCATGGCGGACGTCGCCACGGTGCTGTTCGGCAATTTCCTGCGCTTCGATCCCGCGGCGCCCGACTGGCCGGACCGCGACCGCTTTGTCCTGTCGGCGGGCCACGGCTCGATGCTGCTCTATGCATTGCTCTACCTGACGGGCTATCCCTGCATGGACCTCGAGGAGCTGAAGCGCTTTCGTCAGCTTGGCTCGAGGACGGCCGGCCACCCCGAGTTCGGCCATGCGCCAGGCATCGAGACCACCACCGGGCCACTCGGCCAGGGCCTCGCCAACGCGGTCGGCATGGCGCTTGCCGAGCGGCACTTGCGCGCACGCTTCGGCGCTGCCCTGGTCGATCACCGCACCTACGTGATCGCGAGCGATGGCGACCTGATGGAGGGCATCAGCCACGAGGCCTGCTCGCTCGCCGGTCACCAGCGACTCGATCGGCTGATCGTTCTGTTCGACGACAATCACGTCACCATCGACGGCCCGACCGCGCTCGCCGTATCGGAAGATCAGCTCGGCCGCTTTCGCGCCTATGGCTGGCGGGCCAGCCGGATCGACGGTCACGATCCGGCGGCGATCGAGGCGGCACTCGCCGAGGCGCATACCGCCGATCGACCGACTCTGATCGCCTGTCGCACGGTGATCGGCTACGGCGCGCCGACCAAGGCGGGCACCGCGGCAACCCATGGCTCGCCGCTCGGGCCCGAGGAAATCGCCGGCGCCCGCGCGCAGCTGGGCTGGCCGCATCCACCGTTTGAGATTCCCGAAGACGTGCTCTTCACCTGGCGGGTGGTCGGCCGCCGCGGGGCGGCCGACCACGCGGCCTGGCGGGTTCGCCTCGCGGAACAGGACCCGGTCACCACCGCCGAGTTCGAGCGGGTTCAGTCGGGCGAGCTGCCAGGAGGGCTGGACCGCCTGCTGACCGAGTACAAGAGCGCACTGGTCGAGCAGAAGCCACTGTGGGCGACTCGCAAGGCGAGCCAGGCAGCGCTCGAGGTGTTCACCGCGGCAATCCCGGAAATGATCGGCGGCTCGGCCGATCTCACCGGCTCCAACAATACCAGAACCGAGGCGACCAAGCCGATCACACCTGACAACCCGGGCGGGCGCTACCTGCATTTCGGTGTGCGCGAGCATGCGATGGCCGCCGCCTTGAACGGCATGGCGCTGCATCGTGGTGTAATTCCCTATGGGGGCAGCTTTCTGATTTTCTCCGACTATTGTCGCCCCGCGATCCGCCTGGCGGCGCTGATGCGCCAGCGGGTGATCTTCGTCCTGACCCACGATTCGATCGGGCTCGGCGAGGACGGTCCGACGCATCAGCCCGTCGAGCACCTGGCCGCGCTCCGCGCGATTCCCAATCTGCACGTGTTCCGTCCGGCCGATGCGGTTGAGACCGCCGAGTGCTGGGCGCTCGCCCTGGTGCGCGAGGATGGCCCCTCGCTGCTCGCGCTCACCCGCCAGAATCTACCGGCGGTGCGGACCAGCTTCGAAGACGTGAACCGCTCGGCCCGCGGCGCCTACGTGCTCGAAGAGGCCGAGAGCCGGCGGGTGGTGACCCTGCTCGCGACCGGCTCCGAGGTTGTCCTGGCGCTCCAGGCGCGAGCCCGCCTCCAGGCCTACGGCATCGGCTGCGCCGTGGTCTCGATGCCCTGCTTCCAGCTGTTCGATCAGCAGGACTTGACCTATCGCAAGGAAGTTCTGGGCGTGGGCCTCAGGATTGCGATCGAGGCTGCGGCGCCGTTCGGCTGGACGCGCTATGTGCGTCAAGAGGACGACGTCGTCGGCATGAGGAGCTTCGGCGCTTCGGCGCCATATGAGAAGTTATATGAGCATTTCGGCATCACGCCGGGACGCATCGTGGAGCTGGTACGCAAGCGGCTCTGAGCCGGGCGTCCGCGGATATCGGCGGCATCTGGAAGCTGAAGGAGGGACCCGTGAGCGTTCGTGTAGCGATCAATGGCTTCGGCCGGATCGGCCGCAACGTCCTGCGCGCGATCGTCGAGGAGCGCCGCAGCGACATCGCGATCGTTGCGATCAATGATCTGGCGCCACCGGCGACCAATGCGCATCTGCTGCGCTTCGATTCGGTGCACGGCCGGTTCCCAGGCAAGGTCCAGCTCGAGGGCGACACGCTCGACTGCGGCACGGGGCCGATCAAGGTGCTGGCCGAGCGCGAGGTTGCGAGCCTTCCCTGGCGCTCCCTCGGGGTCGACGTGGTGATGGAGTGCACCGGGATCTTCACCAAACGCGACGCCGCGGCCCGGCATCTCGAGGCGGGCGCCAAAAAGGTGCTGGTATCGGCGCCCTCGGAAGGCGCCGACATTACCGTCTGCTACAAGGTCAACCATGAGCAGCTCAAGCCCGAGCACAAGGTGGTCTCGAACGCGTCCTGCACCACCAATTGCCTCGCCCCGGTCGCCAAGGTGATGCACGATGCGGTCGGCATCGAGCGTGGCCACATGACCACCATCCATTCGTTCACCAACGACCAGAATCTCCTGGATGTGTTCCACAAGGACCTGCACCGGGCCCGCGCCGCGACCATGTCGATGATCCCGACCTCGACCGGGGCGGCGCGCGCGGTCGGCCTGGTCCTGCCCGAGCTCAAGGGCAAGCTCGACGGCGTCGCCTTCCGGGTGCCGACCCCGAACGTCTCGGTCGTCGACTTCACCTTCATGCCGAAACGGGAAACCTCGGTCGAGGAGATCAAGCAGGCGGTCCGGGCCGCGGCCGACGGGCCGATGCGGGGTGTGCTCGGTTACCACACCGAACCGCTGGTCTCCGTCGACTTCAACGGCGACAGCCACAGCTCGACCGTCGACCTGTCGGCGACCAAGGTGCTCGAGGGCAAGCTGGTTCGCGTCGCATCCTGGTACGACAACGAGTGGGGCTTCTCCTGCCGCATGAACGACCTCGCGGCACTGCTCGGCAGCCTTTAGCCTGGGAGGGCTCCCCATGGGCGACTTGCGAACCCTTGAGGACCTCGAGGTGGCCGGCCGCACCGTCCTGGTGCGGCTCGACCTCAATGTGCCCATGCAGGACGGCAGGGTCACCGATGCCAGCCGCATCGAGCGCTCGGTGCCGACCGTGAAGGAGCTGCTCGGAAAGAAGGCCAAAGTGGTCGTACTCGCCCACTTTGGCCGGCCCAAGGGCAAGCGCGAGCCCTCGATGTCACTGCGGCCGCTCTGCCAGCCGCTCGGCGAGGCGCTCGGCGGCATCGAGGTTGGGTTCGCCGAGGACTGCGTCGGCGAGCCGGCCCGGCGGGCGGTCGACGCGCTTCGGCCCGGCGGCGTGCTGCTGCTCGAGAACCTGCGCTTCCACGCCGGAGAGGAGAAGAACGATCCGGCGTTCGCGGACGAGCTGGCGAGCCTCGGCGAACTCTACGTCGACGATGCCTTCTCGGCGTCCCATCGGGCGCACGCCTCGATCACCGGCCTCGCCGAGCGACTGCCTGCGGCGGCCGGCCGCCTGATGCAGGCCGAGGTCGAGGCGCTCTCGCGTGCGCTCGAGCATCCCGAGCGACCGCTGGCCGCCCTGGTCGGCGGCGCCAAGGTCTCGACCAAGCTCGAGCTGCTCGGCAATCTGATCGAGAAGGTCGACCTCCTGGTGCTCGGCGGCGGCATGGCCAACACCTTTCTGTTCGCCCAGGGCACGCCGGTCGGGCGCTCGCTTTGCGAGAGAGACATGGCTGCGACCGCGCGCGAGATCATGGCGAAGGCGGAAGGCAGGAACTGCCGCATCCTGTTGCCGATCGACGGACGGGTCGCGAGCGAGTTCAAGGCCGGTGCGCGGTCCAGCGTCGTACCGATCGAGCTGGTGCCCGAGGAGGCGATGATCCTCGACATCGGGCCGGGCAGTGCAGAACAGATCAGCGGTCTGATCGAGACCATCAGGACGCTGGTCTGGAACGGTCCGCTCGGCGCCTTCGAGATCCCGCCGTTCGATGCCGGCACGACGGCCGTGGCGAAGCGGGTCGCCGAACGCACGCAGGCGGGGCGCCTGATGAGCGTGGCCGGCGGCGGCGACACCTTGTCGGCGCTCGCCCATGCCGGCGTGTTGGAGCAGTTCTCGTACGTCTCGACCGCAGGAGGCGCGTTCCTGGAATGGCTGGAGGGCAAGGAGCTGCCAGGGGTCGCGGCGTTGCGCAAGAGCTGAGCGAGCCGGCTCCGACAGCGCCGCCGCAGGTCGTGGTGCACGACCTCGGTGAGGCACGCGCCGCGCTCGCTGCCGCGGCCGAGCGCGGCGAGCCGATCCAGCTGCGCAGCGCGGCCGGCGCAGCTTCCTATGCCGGCGTCGGCTACCTTCAGGCGCTCGGCGAAGCGGTCGACCACGAGCTGATCATCGACTGCGGTGACGATGCCGGGCTGGTCATGGCGGCGCTGCGGACCGGCTGCCGCCGGCTGATCTTTTCGGGCGATGAGGAGATCGCCCGCAAGCTCGCCGACATGGCCGCTCAGCTGGGCGCCCGGCTCGATCGTGAGACCAATTCTCATGGATCGACCGCCGGCCGGTCCCGATCGTGCGCTGCCCCGGCGGCGCCGCGGAGCGATGACCAGTCGGAGTGACATCATGCGAACGCCGTGGCCTCTGTTCCGGTCCGGCCCGATGACGTGGAGGTGAACGATGGCGAGACAGAACTTGTTCGGCTTTGGGCAAATCGATCCGTTCGAGGACATGCAACGGTTGCAGGACGAAGTGAACCGGCTGTTCTCGTCGCGGGCCACGGGTGCACCTTACAGGTCGCCCGGCGGCTTCCCGGGGATCAACGCATACGCCAACGAGGGCGGGATCGTCATCACCGCCGAGCTGCCCGGCGTGCGGGCCGAAGATCTCGACATCTCGGTGTTCCGCGACACCCTCACGCTCCGGGGCGTGCGCGCCGCGCCCGAAGAAGCCAAGGCGTACCATCGTCGCGAGCGCCGGCACGGCGAGTTCGTGCGCACGGTCAACCTGCCGTTCCGGGTCGATCCCGACCGGGTCGAAGCCAGCATGACCGATGGCGTGCTCCGTCTTTCGCTGTATCGGCCGCACGAGGATCAGCCGCGGCGCATCCGCGTCAAGGCGGGCTGAGGCAGGAGGAACTTGCGATGGCAACCAAGAATCCAGAAGGCCCCCCGGCTGGCACGGACGATCAGCAGCGGGTGGCGGCGCCCTCGCCGGGCGGCGCGGAGCGGACCCGAACGCGCCGGGCCTATTCGCCGGTCACCGACATCTACGAGACCGATGACGGCCTCGTGCTCCTGATCGAACTGCCGGGGGTCGCATCCAATGCCGTCGAGGTGATGCTCGAGCAGAACGTACTGTCCATCCGCGGACGCACCGAGGAGCGGGCGCCCGAGGGTTTCAGTCCCGTCTATCAGGAGTACGAGCCGGGCGACTTCGAGCGCGCGTTCACGCTCTCCGATGCGATCGATGGCGAGCGGATCGAGGCGCAGGCGCGCGACGGCGTGCTGCGCCTGTTCCTGCCCAAGGCCGGTCCCGCGCGCACCCAGCGGATCCAGGTCCGGGCAGGCTGAGCCACGCTTGCCAGCTCGCCTTCGCCGGCGCTATCTCGGAGTCGGCCGATGCAGCAGCTTTCGGCACGACCCGCCGACCGCTGATCAAGGAAAGGAGTCGACCGATGCAGTTCACCCCTAAGATCAAGGAGATCCTGTCCTGGTACGAGGGCGAGCCTCCCGGTGTGAAGGCCAATCTCGTCCGGCTTCTGATGCACGGCCGCCTCGCCGGCACCGGCAAGCTGGTGATCCTGCCGGTGGACCAGGGCTACGAGCATGGACCGGCGCGCAGCTTCGCCTCGAACCCGCCGGCTTACGATCCGCACTATCTCTATCAGCTGGCGATCGACGCCGGGCTCAGCGGTTACGCCGCGCCGCTCGGCCTGCTCGAGCAGGGCGCTGACAGCTTTGCCGGCCAGGTGCCGACGATTCTCAAGGTCAACAGCGCCAACAGCCTGGCCGACGGCATCCAGGATCAGGCGATCCACGGCTCCGTCGAGGATGCGCTCCGGCTCGGCTGCGTCGGGGTCGGCTTCACCATCTACCCCGGCTCTCCAGCCTGCTATGACATGATGGAGGAGTTGCGCGAGATCATTCGCAAGGCCAAGTCCTGCGGCCTGATCGGGGTCGTCTGGTCCTACCCGCGGGGCGGCAAGGTGACCAAGGAGACCGCCTTCGACATCGTCGCCTACGCCGCCCACATGGCGGCGCTCATGGGCGCCAACATCATCAAGGTCAAGCCGCCCTCGGCGGAACTCGACCTAGCGGCGGCCAAGGCGGTCTACGAGGCCGAGGACATCGACCGCTCGACGCTCGCGGCGCGGGTCCGCCACGTCATGCAGTGCTGCTTCGCCGGCAAGCGCCTCGTGGTGTTCTCCGGCGGCGAGGCTAAGGATACCACAGGCGTTCTGAACGAGATCCGGCAGATCCGCGACGGCGGCGGCTCCGGCTCGATCATCGGCCGCAACAGCTTCCGCCGGCCCAAGCCCGAGGCGCTTGCGCTGCTCGACGAGGTGATCAAGATCTACCTGAACGAGGCGTGAGCGGCGATTCAGATACGCGCGGTCCGGGCGGGGCGGGCTGCCGGCTGTTCCTGATCAGCCCGCCGCGACTGGTCGCGGCGACCTTTGCGGATCGGCTCGACGCGGCGCTCGCGATCGGCGAGGTGGCCGGGTTCCTGTTGCGTCTCGAGGCGAGCGAGCGGAGTTCCCTGAACGAGGCCGCGGCGCGATTGCGGCCGGTGTGCGCCGCCCGGGCTGTGGCCTTCCTGATCCAGGCCGAGGTCGAGCGGGCGCTCGAGCTGGCTGCCGACGGGGTTCATCTGGTCGATGTCCGAGCGGCCGCTGCCGCCCGGGCGACGCTCGGGACGGAGCGGTTGCTTGGCGTCTCCTGTGGCGCCTCGCGCCATTTGGCCATGGTTGCCGGCGAGGCCGGCGCCGACTATATCGCGTTCGCCGATCCCGGCCGCCCGCCGGACGCCGAGATCATCGAGCTGATCCGCTGGTGGAGCGACCTGTTCGTCTTGCCTTGCCTGGTCGAGAGTGACAACGACGCCGGGACCTGTGGGCAGCTCGCGCGCGCCGGCGCCGACTTCGTCGGCGTCTCGAGGGCGGTATGGGAGCATCCGGATGGCGCGGCCGAGGGCATCACCGCGATGCGCCTGGCGATCGCCGGCCGGTAGGGGCGGCGCGCGCAACCCAGTTGCAGCTTTGCCGCACCTGCGGCTTGCGCTAAAGAGACGCCGGCGCGCTACCTCGACCGCGGCATGTCGTGCGGGCGGGCGGCGCCAAGGACGGGCATTGGGATGAAGATCAGCGGCAACGAGATCCGCCCCGGCTACGTGCTCGAGCACAGGGACCGTATCTGGATGGCGGTCAAGGCCGAGCACGTCAAGCCCGGCAAGGGCCCCGCCTACCAGCAGGTCGAGCTCAAGGATCTGCTCGACGGCACCAAGCTGAACGAGCGCTTTCGGGCGGTTGAGACGGTCGAGCGGGTCCGCCTCGAGGAGAAGGTATACCAGTTCCTCTACGAGGAGGACGAGCAACTCAACCTCATGGATCAGGAGACCTTCGACCAGATGGCGATCGACAAGAGCCTCCTCGGCGACCGCCTGCCGTTCCTGCAGGAAGGCATGGCGCTCACCGTGTTGAGCTACG